>DATGTA010000170.1:0-7141 GCA_035302085.1 Bacillota bacterium | reverse complement strand
TTTTCTCAGCAATGATAATACCGCCCGGTTCACGTGTTGTGAGAACATCATATCCTTGTTCACGTAATTGCTTAGCGAGTGCCTGAAGAACGGTCGTCTTACCCGCTCCCTCACCACCTTCAACTGTAATGAAATAACCTTTCACAATTCTTTTTCCCCTTCTTTAGTGAAATAAACGAAGATTAGTTGATACGATTTACCTTGCTGTTACAAAAATTCATCATTATTATGTTAAGTTTCGTTCAGTAATGATTACTCGATGAGTGAGAAAGAAAGCTGTACAGCCATCAATACGTTAATTAATCTTATTGTATCACGTTTTCATTCGCTTTTTAATCGGTCTTTTAATCAATTTAATGAACTTTTTAAATGATGAAAAAATCGTTGAAAGGAATGGTTTACAAATGGCACGTTGTTTAATGATATAACTCCGTAACAACCATGCACTTCGATAAACATCTTTTCAACGATTTTAAAGTATACTTATAAAATTGCCTTATTTATTTAACAAAATACACTTTATTGATAACTTGCATGAATAATTTCTCGACCTTGATTAATCCCTGGATGGAATTGAATGGTTGCTTCAGATCGCACATGCCGCACATCTTGCATCGCTTTTTCAATCGCTTCATCAATCGATGCGTCCTCCAAATGGTGACGGGCAATCGTGAGTCCAGCAACTGTTCCTTGGGCACCAGCGACTTTAGCACTCTCAATCCCTGTAATGTTACCGGCAACAAATAAGCCATCAACAGGTGTTTCCATTTTTTCATTATGAATTGGCACATGACCACCGAGTTGTTCAACATATTTAAACGGAATTCCCGCTGCTGATGCTAACTCTGCCAATGGATATAATCCACCCGCTATACAAACAAAATCAACGTTAACCGTTTCTTCAGTACCTGGGATTAATTCACCTTCAGTCGTTACTTTACACATTGTAACGGATTCAACTTTATCTGTTCCATTAATTTTAGTAATCGCCCGGCGAATATGAACTGGCATTCCCCACATTTTGACGCCACCCGGTGGATAAAATTGCACAGCCATATTACGGATGAAACTAGACGCTTTAGCAAATTTACTACCAAAGCGAATAAATGCTGACGGTGCTAAATGAGCAATTCTAGAAAGTGCTTCCATCACTTTTTTCGGATGGGCAGCATCTTTTGTTACCGCATTTTTTGCCGGTAAACTCATACTATGAAGTTCAATGCCGGCAAGTTGTAATTCACGTGCGATTGCCGCAGACAAAACATTGACACCAACGATAATTCCTTTTTCACCAACTTTTACCCGGTGAACATTTGTCATCACTTGAGCGGCGCCAATTGACATAACACCTGGTAATGTCCAGCCAGGAATCGGAGCAGCTGTTTCTGCAGCACCTGTAGCGATTAATACTTGTGTTGCTTGATAATCTGCTTTTTCTGTATGTACAATAAAATGATCATCTGTTTTTTCGATATGATAGACTGAAACACCATTTTTGATCGTCACATTTAAAGCTGTCGCTTCATCCAATAATTTTTCAGTTTCTTTGACACCATTCCACCATTCTCCTGTTGGTTCCTGATGGAGTTGTCCTAACAGTCGGCCACCCGATTTTGGGAATTCATCGACAACTAAAACATCTAAATCGTGTTTACGACACGATATCGCTGCTGATAAACCAGCGGGACCTGCACCAACAATAACAACATCAAACATTCTACTCATCCCCCTGCTCGACATCTTGTTGCTTCTCATATTCTGCATACGTACGAGGTAATGGCTCTGTACCTGGTTTTAATGGATTTGGTTGGATGTCTCCACTCGCAACATTCATTCCATCTTTAACCGGCTCTAAACATGCTCGAACACCTCTGACATCATTTACAGTTACCCGACATTCATAGCAGTGCCCAATATTGCAATAAATACCACGTGGTTTCCCGGATGCTTCATGAACACGTAATGTACGGACACCATTTGCTAGAAGTGCCGATGCAATTGTATCACCTTCGTAACCGGTATATTCCTTTCCATCAAATGTAAATGTAACGGTTGGACGTTCTTCTATATCATCTAATACTGGATGTTCTGTAATGCGATTATTTTTCATCGTCTATTTTACCTCCTAGATCTGCGACAGAAATCGGACGAACAGGTGGCTGAACTTTTAAGGGAATATCATTCGTTGGTTGTTCGCCTGTTATTTCATGTAAAATAGCGTCAACAGCTGGACGGCATGTTCGTCCACCACAATAACCCATACCAACACGTGTACGTAATTTAACTTCCCTTGCTGTACTCTTATATTTTTTGGCTGTGTCTGTTATATGTTGCAATGACACTTCTTCACATCTGCAAATAATAAAATCATTTGACATGTCCTTCTCCTCCTCTAAAGATGACAACGACTTCGTTAAATATATCATAGTTTTATTCTATCACATATGTTAGCGTATATTTAAGTGTTTTCATTAAATTATCTCGTTTTTTTACAGCCCGTAAAATATACAAAGTTTTTATAACATTTTACAATATTTTAGCTAGACTAACCAATAGATAATAGTCTATACTTAGAGCTAGATATGGTATTATTTTACGTGATGACGACTTTACATAAAGAAAGGTGGACATATTCATGTCAAAGAAACACGCAGAAGTCGCCGTAATTGGTGGGGGGATCGTAGGCTGTGCGATCGCCTATTACGTATCAAAAGCAGGACTTGATACAATCCTTATCGAAAAAGACGACATTGCTAGTGGAACATCTTCACGTTGCGATGGAAACATAACGATCGTCGATAAAGACCCTGGATTTGACAGTCAAATGTCTTTAAAGAGCCAGGAGCTAACCATTGACTTAAGTGATGAATTAGAAATTCCTTTTGAATATCGAGAGCTTGGCAGTATTCTCGTCTGTGATAACGATGATGAGATGGAAGCAGCTGTCGAATGGGTAAAAACACAAAATGAAGCAGGATTAAAATTTAATGTTCTCGATCCACAAGATATCCGTGATGAATCACCCTATTTCGCTGACGATATTCCAGGTGGACTTGAGTGTGAAACGGACTCACTTATTAATCCATACTTATTTTCATATTCACTCACGGATAAGGCAAAACAATATGGCCTACGAACATTTACACAAAGCGAAGTTAAAAATATTACAAAAAATGATGATGAATTTACGATTGAAACAACGAATGGTACATTTACGGCAAAAAAGGTCGTCAATGCTGCTGGCGTTTGGGCACCATTCATTGGTAAAATGCTTGACGTTGATATTCCGATCAAACCACGAAAGGGACATATTCTCGTCGGTTCTCGTCAAGAGCCTGTCATGATGCGTAATGTCATGGAGTTCGGATATTTAATGAACAAATTTGGTCGGGAAAGAATTGCTGATCCGATCACAACAAAATATGGTGTTGCACTTGTCCTTGAGCCAACAGAAAGTCAAAACTTCCTCATCGGTAGTAGCCGGGAATTTGTCGGTTATGACAGCAAAATAGATATTAATGTTGTCCATGCAGTTGCCCGAAGAGCTTTACGGTTTTTCCCGAAGATGGAAGACTTCAGGCTCATCCGTTCTTATACTGGATTTAGACCATTTACAGAGGATCATTTACCGATTGTTTCAGAAGTTGAAGAAGTCCCTGGATTTTACATTGCCGCTGGACATGAAGGGGATGGCATTAGTTTAGCAACAGTCACTGGTAAACTCATTGAGGAAATTATTACCGAAAAAGAAACATGTATTCCAGTGGATCCGCTTCGGTTCGATCGTTTTCAAAAAGAACCTGTCTCTTAAAATATTTAACCATTTAAAAAATCACCTTTGACGGCTAATTCCGTTAGGGGTGATTTTTCAATGGAACATTTTCGACTGATAAGGCGCTCACATGCAAAACGAATCAATTGTTCACACATTACTTGTGCAATCTATGATAATAACGTTGGATGGGTTATATTTTTTAATTTTCTTAAGTAATATTGATACTTCTCTTCACGTGGTTCGGTATATATCATATTTCTTTCACACTCACCACAAATGAACATGTTATAAAGTGAAATACCTGTTGACTTTTCTTCCTCACAAATGCCACACCGTTTTTTCATCTCAACGACTCTCACTTTCTCACCTCCGTTAGTTTAGTTGACAGTTTCCCCTAATCTAACGGATTGTATACATATTTTTATATGTATATGTAAAAAATTAACAACTGTGCATGAAAAAATGAGAATTCGTTACAAAATAAATATATGAATAGCTGCAATCGAAGTCGCTCCAAAAACACCTAAAAATCCTGTGACAATAACCGTGAATATATTAATTGGAATATGTAATCCAATCATTCCACCAAAAACATTTATGAAAAATAAAATGAGTATGCCGATGCCAAATTTAACAAAGCTACGCATGAGTAAACGTGTTAATTTCAGCGGGTATCCTGTAAGGAGTAGAAAAATGACTAACCCGATAATAATTGAGATCACTAGTATGGGACTCATTATCGTTCATCCTTTCTTACATTCTATTTTCATCATATGACATTAAATGTAAAAAAGAACTATTTATATTTTACCGCATGAATGTTTAAGCGACGCGCTTCATTCCATAAAAACATAAATTTTGCACGGGCTATTTTTTCCTCTGTTATACTCTCTAATGATGGTTCAATACTTTCGTCAACGATCCGTTCTAGATGTTTCCATTCGGTTTGTAATCGATAAATTGTATGGAGTAATTGTTTTTTCGTTTGTTTATTTAATTTTTTTCGACGCATAAGATCGACCACCTTATCATTCACTACAATTCGCGGCGCCCCTCAAAAGATTTTGCGAGTGTCACTTCATCTGCATACTCTAGATCACCACCGACAGGCAATCCATGAGCAATTCTTGTCGTGCGAATGCCTGATGGTTTCACGAGCCTTGAAATATACATCGCCGTTGCTTCACCTTCAATGTTTGGATTTGTCGCTAAAATAATTTCTTCGACACGTTCATCTTTCAATCGCTCTAAAAGATCCGATACATTAATATCCTCTGGACCAATACCATCCATTGGTGAAATAACACCGTTTAAAACATGATATCGCCCATTAAATTCTTTCATTTTTTCCATGGCGATAACATCTTTAGGACCTTCAACGACACAAATAACCGAATCATTCCGTGATTCATCTGCACAAATGACACATGGATCACGATCGGTTATATGACCACATGTACTACAATATAATAATTCACGTTTGGCACTGACGAGGGCATTAGCAAATTCCAAAACATCTGTATCATTCATTTCGATGACAAAAAATGCCAGCCGGACAGCTGTTTTCGGTCCGATACCTGGCAATTTCGTAAAACTATCGATTAATTTCGCAATTGGTTCAGGATAATGCATAAAGAAGCCTCCTAAAATAGACCACCCGGTAAGTTCATTCCTTTAGTAAATTGTCCCATCGTCTTTTCTGTCGTTTCATCAACTTGATTTAAAACATCATTAACCGCAGCGATCACAAGATCCTGCAACATATCGATATCTTCAGGATCAACAACATCTTCAGCAATGTTTATATCAATGATTTCCTTTTTGCCATTAGCTGTTGCTGTAACCATGCCACCACCGACAGATGCTTCAAAAGTCATCTCATGTAATTCTTCCTGTGCTTTTACCATTTTCTTTTGCATTTTTTGCATTTGGCGCATCATATTTCCCATATTGCCCATGCCTTTCATATTCAATTCCTCCTAAAAATTAATCAAATATTATTCATGAATGTGTAACAAATCATCCCCGACGAGTTTACGCGCCTCTTCAATGAGAGGTTCTTCACTCGATTCGTCTGCCGTACCAGCCTGCTTCGCTTGATTTTTAATATAATCCGCCCTTACTCGTTGCCATGCTTCCTCAGGGATTGGAATAATTGTACACGATTTTCCAATAACTTGTGATAAAACTGACTCGACCGTTGTTTGATGATCAAGAAATAATGAACAATGGATCTCATATTTAAAAGCGACAATAAGTGTTTGCTCTGATGCTGCGACTGGTTGACTATCTTGAATCGTCGCATGTGCTGGTGTGTTTACTTGTCTTAATTGTTCTAAAAAATTGGCCCAAGATGTTTGAATATGTTGTAACGATTGTTTTTTCGCTTCATTTAGTACTTCGTTTATTTGTTCATACGGAGCTTCATAGCTTGCCCGTGATGAACGTGTTCGTTGTCGGGGCCGTTGTTTTTGAACGGGTTGTTGAACCGGTTGCTTGGCACCTTTTTCAAGTTCACTTATTTTTTTCTCTAGACTAGTGATCCGCTGTAACAATTGTTCAATTTGTTCCCCAGCAACGGCTGATTGTTGGTCAGATTTTTCATCAGTTATTTGCAAAATAGCTATTTCTAAATATATTTTTGGATTATTTGTCCATTTCATGTCTTGTTGCGTTTGATTTAATTGTGTCAATACTTGTTGAATCCAAGCAACTGAAAGATGTTCACTTAATTGAATAAATGCATCATCGGCAATCGCTCGCTCAAAAATTTTTTCTAAAGATGGGGCACTTTTATATAATAACATATCTCGTAAAAAATAAATAAGATCATAAACAAACCTTCCTGCATCTTTTCCTTGTTGTAAGATTTCATCAAGCATGTTTAAAGCATCTTTTGTCGCCTTATTTGCTAATGATTCGATCATTTGTACGAATGTTTGTTGATCAACACTTCCCGTGATCGCTAAAACATCTGTTAACTCTACGTTACCATCACTGTAAGAAATCGCTTGATCAAGAATACTTAAGGCATCACGCATTCCACCTTCAGCGACAAGGGCGACCGTTTCTAGCGCATCGCTAGCAACAGAAATCTCTTCTGCTTGTACGACCTCTTCAAGACGTGAAACAATCGTTGTTTGCTGGATCGGTTTAAAATCAAAGCGTTGGCAACGAGAGATAATGGTTAAAGGAATTTTATGTGGCTCGGTTGTCGCTAAAATAAATATAACGTGTGCCGGTGGTTCTTCAAGTGTTTTTAAAAGTGCATTAAAAGCGCTCGTTGAAATCATATGTACTTCATCAATGATATATACTTTATAAGGAACAGTACTCGTAGAATATTTTACTTTATCGCGAATTTCC
>DATGTA010000169.1:0-15287 GCA_035302085.1 Bacillota bacterium | reverse complement strand
TGGCTTGGCGGTCATCGGAACCGAACGTCATGAATCACGTCGCATTGATAACCAGCTCCGTGGACGTTCCGGTCGACAAGGTGATCCGGGAATGTCACAGTTTTTCTTATCGATGGAAGACGAGCTCATGCGTCGTTTTGGATCAGATAACTTAAAAAATATGATGGATCGTCTAGGGATGGATGATTCACAACCGATCGAAAGTAAAATGGTTTCACGAGCGGTTGAATCAGCGCAGAAACGGGTTGAAGGTAATAATTTTGATGCTCGAAAAACGATTCTTTCTTATGATGACGTTTTACGTGAACAGCGAGAAATTATTTATAAACAACGTTCAGAAGTAATTGAATCGGAAGATGGGGTTCGCGATATTATTGAAGGTATGATCGAATCCTCATTACATCGTATGCTTAATATGCATGTTCATGAAGATGAAGATAATGAAACAGTTGACTCATCTGCAGTCATTGATTATATTCACGGCAATTTACTCGATAAAGAAGCAATTACTGAGCAAGATATTGCAGGTCAGACCATTGATGAAATTTTTGAAGTCGTCATGGAAAAAGTTCGTAAAAACTATGATGAAAAAGAAGCGGAAATTTCCCCAGAACAGATGCGTGAATTTGAGAAAGTCATTGTTTTACGAACCGTTGATACGAAATGGATGGACCATATTGATCAAATGGACCAACTGCGGCAAGGGATTCATTTACGAGCATATGCTCAAGATGATCCGTTACGTGAATACCAAATGGAAGGCTTTGAAATGTTTGAAGCGATGATCGCTAACATTGAAGAAGAAGTTGCTAAATATATTATGAAAGCACAAATTAGAGAAAATTTACAACGGCAAGAAGTTGCCCAAAACACAAAAGCTGTTTCAGGTGGGCAAGATCAACAGCAACAGCGGCGACAACCATATGTTCGTAAAAATACGGTCGGTCGAAATGACCCATGTCCTTGTGGTAGTGGGCGCAAATATAAAAGATGTTGTGGTCGTTAAAATGAATAAAACTTTAAGTAGGTGACAAAATGGAACTAATCAATATTAAACAAACCTTAGATAAATCTGCGGAACGATTACAAGATTTTAGGGGGTCTCTTTGACTTAACCGAAAAAGAAGCAGAAATCGCAGCGCTTGAAGCAAAGATGAGTGAAGCAAATTTTTGGGATGACCAAAAAAAAGCCCAGCAGACGATCAATGAATTGAATCAATTAAAACGCTTCGTTGAATCATTTAATGATTTGAATAAAGGACTTGAAGAAGGATTCGTGATGTATGAACTTGTGAAGGACGAAGCTGATCGTGACTTGCAAGCAGAATTAAACGAATTAACAATAGCATTAGAAAAAAATATAGCAGCCTTTGAGTTACAAATGTTGCTTAATGAACCATATGATGCGAACAATGCGATACTTGAATTACATCCAGGAGCTGGTGGTACTGAATCACAAGACTTTGCAAGTATTTTATTAAGAATGTATCAACGGTGGGCAGAAAGTAAAGGTTTTCAAGTTGACGTATTAAACTATTTACCGGGTGATGAAGCAGGTGTTAAAAATGTCGCATTACTCGTTAAAGGACACAATGCTTATGGCTATTTACAGGCTGAAAAAGGTGTCCATAGACTTGTGCGGATATCACCATTTGATGCATCCGGAAGACGCCATACATCATTCGTCTCATGTGACGTCTCACCAGAAATAACTGATGATATCGATATCGACATTAGAAATGAAGATTTAAAAATCGATACGTATCGTTCGAGCGGTGCGGGTGGACAACATGTGAATACAACTGATTCAGCCGTAAGAATTACTCACTTGCCGACGAATACAACGGTCACGTGTCAATCAGGACGATCACAATTAAAAAACCGTGAAGATGCGATGAAAATGTTACGGTCAAGGTTATATCAATTAGAAATTGAGCGTCAACAAGAAGAACTTGCTGAACTTCGTGGGGAACAAAAAGAAATTGGTTGGGGTAGTCAAATAAGATCTTATATTCTCCACCCGTATTCGATGGTTAAAGATCATCGAACAAATATTGAAGTTGGTAATGTTGATGCCGTTTTAGATGGTCATATTGATCAATTTATCGATTCTTATTTACGCTCTCAGCTCAATTAGCCGTTAACTCAAATGAAAGCAAGCGCTTTTAAAAGAGACACTAAATTGTCATAAAATGTAAATAACCTTATCGTATCAATGATTTAACGAATAGGTACGATATTTGTCACAAATTCGTCAGTTTAAATATGAGTCAAATAGGCTATAATAAAATCAATACCATTAAGCCAATATTGTTAGGGGGACAAACTAATGAAAAAATGGTTATTAGCATTAGGATTAGGATCTATTCTCGTATTAGGTGCCTGCGGTGGTGGTGGCGATGATGGCGGCGGTGAAAGTAGTGATGGTGGCGATTCATCTGTAGCTGCTGGTGAAGAAGCATACCAAGATAGCTGTGCATCATGTCATGGTGGCGACCTTGAAGGTGGAGCAGGTCCTGCATTAGATAATGTCGGTGCAGATTATTCAGTCGAAGAAATTGAAGACATTATCGAAAATGGTACAGGTAGTATGCCAGCAATGAAAAATATTAGTGATGAAGACCGAACAGCAATTGCCGAATGGTTAACGTCTAACTAAGCGAGAAACATTATTAGGGCTTATCCTTTCTTCAGGATAAGCTTTTTTATTTTATTCATTACAAAAACCAATTGAGAAAACACTTCGAGTTTGCCTCATTCATGTTAGTTTATTTCGTTAAATATGAATTACCAAAGATGCTCTTAACTTCCAGTAAACCCCATCAAATGTATTAAAAGGATAGATTATTACAAAATAACTTAAAAAAGTGAGTAATTGAAACATAAATGTAACATTTTTTTAGCTAAATTTTGCTGAAAAAGATGTTATAATGAATTTACACGTTAAAAATATGTAAATTCTTCGCAAATCTACAAGAATAGAATTCGTAAGTTTTGAAACAAATGTTCAACTATTAAAGGAATTGCTTATAGAGCACTATATTTTACAATACAACGTGGTGAATATACATAATTGTGATTCATCGAGTTTTTGTGAGACGAATTTAATCGTGACTTTAAAATAGTCACCGTCATATATAGTTTTAGCGGATGTTCGTTAATCATTAGTATTTGTATGATTAACAAAACTACTAAGTTAGAAATATTTAGCTCAGCATAGCAGTCATGTAATTTTTCTACATGATCTGACATGTTATTGAAAAATAAAAGGTGATAAATTTATGATTCAGATGGAACATATAAAAAAGACATATGATAATGGTGTAACGGCATTAGAAGATGTTACGATCCATATCGAACAAGGTGAATTTGTTTATCTCGTCGGCCCTAGTGGTGCTGGAAAGTCGACATTTGTGAAACTTATATATCGGGAAGAGCAAGCAAGTTCTGGAAGGATTATTATTAATGAAAAAGACTTAAACGAATTAAAAGAAAAACATGTCCCTTATTTCCGTCGCGATATTGGGATTATTTTCCAAGATTTTAAACTACTTCCCAAACTAACGGTCTATGAAAATGTCGCTTATGCATTAGAAGTGATTGAAGCGCCTCCCCGTCATATTCGCACTCGCGTGATGGATGTTTTAGATCTTGTCGGATTAAAACATAAAGCGCGCTTTATTCCAGCAGAATTATCGGGCGGCGAACAACAAAGAGTGTCAATCGCCCGTGCCATCGTTAACCAACCAGTCATCGTTATTGCTGATGAACCAACAGGTAATTTAGATCCAGAAACATCGTGGGAAATTATGAAAATTTTTGAAGAAATAAATGACCGTGGAACGACAATTATTATGGCAACACATAGTAAAGAAATCGTTAATACGATTAAAAGACGTGTTATAGCGATTGAAAATGGCATCATTACACGTGATGAACATCGAGGTGAGTACGGCTATGAAGCTTAGAACATTACGGCGCCATTTTTCTGAAGGGCTTAAAAATATATTTCGTAACGGATGGATGACCGTAGCTTCGATTGGCGCCGTGACGATGACATTGCTCTTAGTTGGTGTCTTTCTCGCACTCGTCTTAAATTTAAATCAAATTGCGCAAAATATTGAAGATGATGTCGAAATAAAAGTTTTAATCGATCGTTCAGCAGATGATGTTGATATTCAAACCTTAGGAACGCAAATTGATGCGATACCATCTGTGGAATCGGTACGCTTTGCTTCAAATGATGAAGAGTTACAAAGCCTTGTCGCAAGTATGGGTGAAGCGGGAGAAGCTTGGTTATTGTTCGAACAAGAAAATCCATTGAACCATGTGTATATTGTGGAAAGTGAGCAACCAACAGATGTTGAAACTATTGCAAGGACTGTTCAATCGTTTAATCACGTGCAAGAAGTTAATTACGGACAAGATTATGTTGACAAGCTGTTTACGTTTAATAAATATGCACGATATATCGGACTAGCTTTAATTATTGGCCTTGTCTTAACGGCAATTTTCCTTATTTCAAATACGATTAAATTGACGATTATGGCAAGAAGTACGGAAATTGGTATTATGAAACTCGTTGGAGCAACGAATAATTTTATTCGGTGGCCATTCCTTATCGAAGGAATGTTTTTAGGTGCCTTTGGAGCAGTTATTCCTATTGTCATTATTATGTTTGGTTACTATTATCTTGATGGATATGTTAGTTCAAAAGTAACGTTTAGTTTTATTGATTTACTAGAATTTAATCCATTTGCTTGGCAGTTAGCACTCATTATTTTAGCCATTGGCATTTTTATCGGTATGTGGGGAAGTGTCATGAGCATTCGGAAGTTTTTAAAAGTATAAACTAGCAAACTAGCATTGTATTAGCTTCGTAAGGGAGGGCGAAATATTCGATGAAATTTAGGGCGTCATACAAAGTAATTATTATGCTCATAATCGTTTTATTCATCTTTAATGACGGAATGATTGAGGCAAAATCAATCGATGATGTTGATTCTAAAATAAAAGAATTAGAGAAAGAGCAATCAGAACTTAAAGAGCAACAAGATTCAGTGAATACAGATAAAGAAGCTACTGAAGGAAAGATGGATGAAAATTTAAAAGAACAAAGCTCTGTTGAAAAAGAGCTTGATGCGATTAATGACAAACTTGTTAAAACGATCAACAGCATTCAACAAAAAGAAACAGAAATCACAGAAACAAATGAGGAAATTGATGAATTAAATGATACTATTAAAGCGCTGGAAGAGGATATTGTTGATCTTGAAGAACGTATTAAAAAAAGAAATGCTTTGCTTAAAGATCGTTTACGAGCCATTCAGCAAAATGGTGGTCTTATTAGATACATAGAAGTTATTCTCGAATCAAAAAGTTTTGGTGACTTTATTAGTCGAGCAAGTGCTGTGAATAAGATTATGGATCAAGATAAAACGATTATGGACGAGCAAGAAGCAGATATCGCTGATCTTGAACAAAAAATGACCGAAGTTGAACAACATAAAGCTACTGTAGAAGAAGAAAAAAAGAAATTAGAAGAACAAAAACAATCATTAGAAGACTTGCAACAAACACTTGATCAGCAAATGGCCGAAAAAGAAAAAATCGCTGCAGACTTACAAAAATCGTATGAAGAACTTGATGAATATAAAGTAAGTTTAGAAGAAGAAGAACAAACATTACGCAACCAAGAAAAAGTTATCAAGGAATTAAAACAAAAAGAACAAAAAAAGTTGAATCAATTAAAAGAAGAGCAAAGAAGAAAAGCTGAGGAAGAGCGAAAACGACAGGAAGAAGAGCGAAAACAACAAGAAGAGAAAAATAAAGGTCCAGTCATTACAGGCAATGGCACTTTATCATGGCCAGTACCGGGACATGGCTTAGGATCTCCATATGGTTGGCGGAGCTTTAATGGTGGTGGTTATCATCACGGCATCGATATTCCTGCTAACACCGGGACAAATGTTCATGCGGCAGCTTCTGGCGTTGTCACTCGATCAGATTTTTCCCCGAGTTATGGACACGTTATTTTTGTCTATCATCCAGATTTAGACCTGACAACCGTTTATGCCCATTTAAGCCAAAGAGTTGCATCAATAGGTGCCAATGTCAGTAAAGGTGAATTGATTGGGAAAGTCGGCAATACAGGACGTTCATTTGGAGCACACCTCCATTTTGAAACACATGATAACATATGGACATATGATAAGAAGAATTCAATGAATCCAATGAAGTTCTTTTAAACAAAATTTTCTTGCATTAAATGATGATTATCGATAAGATTAAAGACATCACAACATGTTTTGTGGTGTCTTTTTCAAATGCAAGTTAAACAATCGTTTGATAATTATGCTTACATCTATAAAGATGTATTTGACATTATATATATACGACAACGGGGTGAAAAAATGAATGTAAAAAAGCACACGATCGTTTTGCTTTTTTTCGCATCAATTGTACTCGGTTTTACGGGGGCATATGCAGGCGGACAGTTAGCAAAAAAAGGCTCTTTCGGGCAATCAGCTGATCAAAATTCAAATGAGAAAGTCATTATCGATTCACCCGAACATTTATCTAAAGTAACACAAGCATATCATTTAATTAAAGAACATTTTCTTGAGGATGTTGAAGATGAGGATCTTATTGAAGGCGCCATTCAAGGAATGTTAGAATCACTCGATGATCCATACAGTTCATATATGGATGCTGAAGTAATGGAAAGTTTTAACGAACAGATCGAATCATCCTTTGAAGGAATCGGTGCCGAAGTAAGTTCAGTTGATGGGATTGTAACGATAATCGCACCAATTAAAGAATCACCAGCAGAAAAAGCAGGTTTACGGCCGAATGATCAAATTATAAAAATTGATGAAAAAAATGTTGAAGGTTATGATTTAAATGATGCGGTTGATCTTATTCGTGGTGAAAAAGGTACTGAAGTCGTTTTAGAAATATTGCGTCCCGGTGTATCTGAACCATTTGAGGTTACAGTTGTTAGAGATGAAATACCAATTGAAACGATTCATGCATCAATTGTTGAGGAAAATGATCAAAAAACAGGTATTATTGCAATTACATCATTTTCTGAAACGACTGCCGGAGACTTTATGGAAGCCCTTGATGATATGGAAAGCTCGCAAATCGATGGTTTAGTTATTGATGTTCGTGGAAATCCTGGAGGCCTATTAAATTCTGTTGAAGATATTTTACAAGCGTTCGTTCCAAAGGATTTACCATATGTGCAAACGGAAGACCAGCAAGGGAATAAACAACCATTTTATTCAGATATAGATGAGAAAAAAGATTATCCAATAGCTGTTTTAATTGATAGTGGTAGTGCTTCAGCATCGGAAATTTTAGCGGTTGCTTTAAAGGAAATTGGCTATGAAGTAATCGGGGAAACAAGTCACGGAAAAGGGACGGTCCAACAAGCGGTTCCATTAGGTGATGGGACGACATTAAAATTAACATTTTATAAATGGTTATCACCAAAAGGAACATGGATTCATGAAAAAGGTGTTGAACCGACGATCGAGGCGCAACAACCGGATTATTACTATTCACATCCGATTCAAACCGATGAACCATTAACAGTGAATCAATCAGGTGAAGCCGTTGAAAACGTGCAAACGATACTAACAGGTCTTGGTTATGATTTGCAAGATGATGAAACGGGCTACTTTGGTGAAGGGACAGTTGATGCGGTCAAAGCGTTTCAACAAGCCCATGAATTGCCAGTAAACGGGGAAATTGATGCAAGAACGGCTGAATTAATTGAAAGGGAACTTGTTGAAAAAATACGTGCAGGTGAAGACGACACTCAACTAGAAGAAGCTATAAAATCTTTGTATAATTAACATTAGTGCTGTTTCGCCGAAAAGTTCGTCAGACAAGTGATCTTTTTCGCCGGAACAGCTTTTGTCTATATCATCATTTTAGATAGGTGATTTTATATGAGATGTTAATTGATGTAAAATAAGAGAATGGCTCGGCATAAAATAATAAAACATATTCGTATGTGACTGTTGCTCATTTTATTGATGACATTCGTTCAACGTTAAGCATAAACAATAGATCAATCCTAGCAGGTGGTAGATGTGGGATATATTATTTGGCAAGAAAGTTTAAAAACAATTCAATTATTATTGACGCAACCGGTTTTATATTGGTCCATCTTTTTAATCGTTGTTTCAAGTTATGAACGTATTGAACGAGAACGGCTAAATTTTGGTTATAAAATTTATGATTGGCAAAAAGAATGGCAAGATATGTTTCTTTTTTCCCTTATATCGGGCCTCATTTTATCAATCATTATCGTTAGTGTCGGGTTTGTTTTTTCATATGAGACAATTTATTTATTAAATATCGTCTTAATCGTCTTTAGTATGACATGTAAATATACATTGTTATCTGCGAGCTATACGATTGGGACAACATATTTACTCATCATTTTACTGCCTTTTCTTTTACCTTATCAATCATTTTTTTCGAAAACTTTGTTTGCCTCCAACAATTTTAGCGGTCTAATTATTTTATTAAGTCTGTTATTGTTTGTAGAAGTATTTTTATTAAGGACGATTAAACGAAATGATACTTATCCAAGTTTAACGAAAAGTAAACGTGGCGCATGGATTGGCCAAAATCAATTACGTAAAATAAGTGTTTTACCACTATTTTTTTTAGTCCCTCATGGCTTAATTGAGCCAATTTTTCCCTATTGGCCACTGCTTAATATTGGCGCTAATTCTTATCATGTGATGATTCTTCCATTTATTCTCGGTTTTGACCATCACCTAAAAGGCTCATTGCCACATATTGTTGCTAAGGATTTGGCTCGCTCTTTAAGTATATTAGCCATTATTGTTTTAGGTTTAGGTGTTGGGAGTATTTATGTGCCATGGCTTTCATTAATTGCTGTTATTATTGCCATTGGTGGTCGTGAATATATCGTCTTTAAATTACGTGCGAAAGATACTGAAAATGCCCCATACTTTACTTCTTTAAACGAAGGTTTAAGAGTTTTAAGTATTGTCCCAGGTTCGCCCGCTGAAAAATTGGGAATATTAGTCGGTGAAGTCATTACTAAAGTGAATGGAATAACTGTCAGAACACCTGATGAATTTTATATCGCTTTACAAGAAAGTGGAGCGTTTTTCCGGTTAGATGTTATTGATGATCATGATGAAGTTCGCTTTATTCAAGGCGCATTTTATGAGGATGATGACCATAAACTAGGCATTATTTTCCCACGTGAACGTTATCATCAGCAGCGGATGAAAATATCATCAAAGTCATCTTAAAAACAATATTTCTCTTTTGCATCATATTAAAAAGGAAGAGCAAAACAATCGAATATTTGTTCGCTTTTTGTTAAACTAAAAATAGCGATTAACCGTACAAACGAATAAGCATGTGATGGAACGGGGGACTTTTAATGAATCAACGTTTTGAACTTGTCGCCAACTATGACCCACGTGGTGATCAACCGACAGCGATTGAACAACTTGTCAAACAAATAAATTCAGGTGAAAAACATCAAACATTGCTCGGAGCGACGGGTACGGGAAAAACGTTTACCGTCTCAAATGTTTTTGAAAAGATCAATCGGCCGACATTAGTGATGGCCCATAACAAAACACTTGCCGGTCAATTATATAGTGAATTTAAAGAATACTTTCCAAATAATGCGGTTGAATACTTTGTTAGTTTTTATGATTACTATCAACCAGAAGCATATGTTCCTTCATCAGATACGTATATCGAAAAAGATGCAAGTATTAATGATGAAATTGATAAACTCCGCCACTCAGCTACAGCATCACTTTTTGAACGACGTGATGTCCTAATCGTTGCAAGTGTTTCTTGTATTTATGGACTTGGTTCCCCGATTGATTATGAAAATCATATGATTTCATTACGTTTAGGGATGATCAAAGATCGCGATGATTTATTACGCGATCTCGTCCGTATACAATACGCCCGGAATGATATTGACTTTCAACGGGGAACATTTCGTGTACGCGGTGACTCAGTCGAAATCATTCCTGCCTCACGTGAAGAACATTGTATTCGGATTGAGTTTTTTGGAGATGAAATCGATCGTATTCGTGAAGTTGATGCTTTAACAGGGGAAATTATCGGTGATCGGGATCATGTAGCGATTTTCCCAGCGTCACACTATGTAACCGGCGAAGATAATTTACGCCGGGCGATTGAAGATATTAAAGTCGAACTCGATGAACAATTAGCTTATTTACGAAAAGAAAATAAATTGTTAGAAGCCCAACGACTCGAACAACGGACAAATTATGATATTGAAATGATGGAAGAGATGGGCTTTTGCTCGGGTATTGAAAACTATTCACGTCATTTAGCGAATCGACCACCTGGATCGACACCATATACATTACTTGATTACTTTCCCGATGACTTTTTAATCGTTCTCGATGAATCTCATGTAACATTACCACAAATTCGCGGCATGTTTAATGGGGATCGAGCCCGGAAACAAATGTTAGTTGACCATGGTTTTAGGTTACCATCGGCTTTAGATAACCGACCATTAATGTTTGAAGAATTTGAACAAAAAGCTGAGCAATATTTATATATATCAGCGACTCCCGGACCATATGAATTGGAACATACGCCGAAAATGATTGAACAAATCATTCGACCGACAGGTTTACTTGACCCTGAAGTTCATGTTCGTCCAACCGAAGGACAAATTGATGATTTAATCAAAGAAATCAATCAACGGATCGAACGAGATGAACGTGTTTTAGTGACGACATTAACGATTAAAATGTCGGAAGATTTAACAGATTATTTGCGAGATCTCGGCATAAAAGTCGCTTACTTACATTCAGAAATTGACACGTTAGAACGGATTGAAATTATTCGTGATTTAAGAATTGGAAAATATGATGTACTCGTCGGCATTAATTTACTTCGGGAAGGATTAGATATACCGGAAGTTTCGTTAGTCACTATTTTTGATGCGGATAAAGAAGGCTTTTTGCGTTCAGAACGATCACTTATCCAAACGATGGGTCGGGCCGCAAGAAATGCCAATGGTCAAGTCATAATGTATGCAGATCGGATCACAGATTCCATGCAAGTGGCAATTGATGAAACAGAGCGTCGTCGGCAAATTCAGCAAACATACAATGAAAAACATAATATTGTCCCACAAACGGTGAAAAAAGACGTACGAGATGTCATTCGAGCAACATATGTCGCAGAAGATGAGGAACAATATGTTGACAAGTTGACGGAAATTGCCAAGTTACCGTCAGATAAAAAGCAATCGGTGATCGAACAGATGGAACAAGACATGAAAGAAGCAGCAAAAGTACTTGATTTTGAACGAGCGACAGAATTAAGAGATATTATTTTCGAATTGCAAGCAGAGGAATCAATATAAGCTCGCGAAAGGATGACATGTTCATGCCTAGTAAAGCAATTACGATTCAAGGCGCAAGAGAACATAATTTAAAAGATATTAATATTAAAATACCGAAAAATAAATTAGTCGTTGTGACAGGTTTATCAGGCTCAGGTAAATCATCACTAGCATTTGATACGATTTATGCGGAGGGACAACGTCGTTACGTTGAATCATTATCCGCTTATGCCCGCCAATTTCTTGGACAAATGGATAAACCTGATGTTGATGCGATTGAAGGATTATCACCAGCCATTTCAATCGATCAAAAAACTACAAGCCGAAACCCTCGTTCAACCGTAGGTACTGTGACAGAAATTTATGATTATTTACGGCTTTTATATGCTCGAATTGGTCGGCCAACATGTCCCATTCATGGCATTGAAATCAGTTCACAAACCGTTCAACAAATGGTTGATCGCATTTTACAATACCCTGAACGGACTCGTTTACAAATTTTAGCCCCTGTTGTTTCTGGACGAAAAGGCGAACATACGCAAACTTTAACTCATTTAAAACAAGAAGGTTTCGTCCGGATTCGTGTCAATGGTGAAATGTATGAAGTGACAGATGATATTCAATTAGATAAAAATAAAAAACATTCGATTGAAGTTGTCGTTGACCGGATTATTCTTCGTGATGATGTGACATCACGTTTAACAGATTCGATTGAAACAGCATTACCTTTAGGCGACGGAAATGTGATCGTTGATGTGATCGGCGAAGAAGAGTTATTATTTAGTGAAAACCATGCATGTCCTGAATGTGGCTTTTCCATTAGCGAACTTGAACCACGTTTATTCTCCTTTAATAGTCCTTACGGGGCTTGTGCGACGTGTGATGGGTTAGGGACAAATTTAGAAGTTGATATTGACTTAGTCATTCCTAATTGGAACAAAACATTAACTGATCATGCGATAGCTGCTTGGGAACCCATCAGCTCGCAATATTATCCCCAACTATTAAAAAGTGTTTGTGATCATTACGACATAGATATGGATATTCCGATTAAAGATCTTCCGGAAGACCAATTAAAGATTATTCTTTATGGCAGTGGCAATGAAAAAGTTCGCTTTTACTATAAAAACGATTACGGTCGTGTCCGTGATCAAATGATTCATTTTGAAGGTGTTATTCCAAATATTAACCGGCGGTACCACCATACATCCTCAAACTTTACACGGGAAACGTTGGAAAAATATATGGCCCAAAAAGATTGTCCAGCATGTGATGGCTATCGTTTAAATGAAAAAGCTTTAGCCGTGAAAATTAATGGTTTGCACATTAGTGAAGCGACTGATTTTTCCATCGTTGAAGCACGTGATTTCTTTGCGGATCTAGAGCTGACTGCAAAAGAAAAACATGTTGCAGCGATGATTTTAAAAGAAATTAATGACCGTTTAACATTTTTGAATAATGTCGGTCTTAACTATTTAACGTTATCACGAGCATCAGGTACGTTATCGGGTGGTGAAGCCCAACGAATTCGTTTAGCGACCCAAATCGGCTCAGCTTTAACAGGTGTCCTTTATGTGTTAGATGAACCATCCATTGGTCTGCACCAACGAGATAATCATCGATTGCTTCACACATTAAAACAAATGCGTGATTTAGATAATACGTTAATTGTTGTAGAACATGATGAAGATACGATGTTAGCAGCTGACTGGATCGTTGATATTGGACCTGGAGCGGGTGATCATGGCGGTGAAATTGTCGTTAGTGGTTCACCGAAAAAAGTGATGAAACATAAACAATCCTTGACAGGTCAATATTTGTCAGGGGAAAAATTTGTTCCCTTTCCATTAGACCGTCGTGAACGAGATGGAAGAGTCGTTAAAGTCACTGGTGCGACGGAAAACAATTTAAAAAATATTACTGCTGAATTTCCAATCGGCTTATTAACCGTTGTCACGGGTGTGTCAGGGTCAGGAAAAAGTACTCTTGTCAATGAAATTTTGCATAAGGCACTTGCCCAACATTTATATCGCGGGAAACATCGTCCAGGAAAACATAAAGCGGTTGAAGGGTTAGAACATATTGAAAAAGTTATTGCCATTGATCAGTCACCGATTGGCCGTACCCCCCGATCAAATCCGGCGACATATACGAAAGTTTTCGATGATGTTCGCGATGTTTTTGCCCAAACGAACGAAGCGAAATTGCGTGGCTATAAAAAAGGTCGCTTTAGTTTTAATGTGAAGGGTGGCCGTTGCGAAGCATGTCGCGGGGATGGCATTATTAAAATAGAAATGCATTTTTTACCAGATGTTTATGTACCGTGTGAAGTATGTCAGGGGACAAGATACAATCGAGAAACATTAGACATACAATATAAAGGAAAAAATATCGCTGAAGTTCTTGATATGCGTATTGAAGAAGCATTAGAGTTTTTCAAAAACATTCCCCGAATTAAACGGAAGTTACAGACAATTTATGATGTTGGCCTCGGTTATATTAAACTTGGTCAATCAGCCCCAACCTTATCAGGTGGTGAAGCTCAGCGGGTAAAACTGGCGAGTGAATTGCATAAACGTTCGGATGGGAAGACTTTTTATATACTAGATGAACCGACAACAGGTTTACATGCGGATGATATTAAACGGCTCTTGGCTGTTTTACAACGGCTCGTCGATAATGGTGATTCTGTCGTTGTCATCGAACATAATTTAGACATCATTAAAGCTGCCGATCATATTATTGATCTTGGACCCGAGGGTGGCGATGGGGGCGGTGAAATCGTTGCGACTGGGACTCCAGAAGAAATTGCCGCACATAAACAATCTTATACAGGAAAATATTTACAAGATATTTTAATGCGCGATCGGGAACGGATGAAACGAGCACTTGCTGCAAAAGAAGAAATGCAAGCAAGCCCTTAAAACTAAATTATCTAGTGAAATAGGGTTCATCCGAGTGAACAAACGTGTACCATTCATTGACCGATTATGATACGATAAATTTGACGTGTTAGGTAGCCCTAGTGTAGATGGTGTCCTAGAATTACTTACATTTAAATTTAGAAAATTAAAATGTACAGTCTACAAGTTTAAAAGTAATACATCAACTAGGAAACTGTCTATCTTATGTCATTAAGCCTACGAGAAGGATAAGAATTGTCTCAAATAGGCTTAGGTGTCATTCACTAGGAATATCTCACAACATTCAAGTTATATCATGTAAATTTTATAGAGAAACATATTCTACGAGGAGGTCATACATGTGAAACCAATTGATCAAGAAGCCGTCCAACAATGGTTAGATCATTTTATCAATAAAAATGTTTATGTTCATGCAGAAACGACTAATGGGGCTTATGCGAGTAGTCATGGACGAGATGGTATAAATGTCGGTGTTTACTTAAGAAATGTTCAAGTATCATTTTCCCAAGCTAAAATTACAACAAGCAATGAACAATCATATCGTATTGGATTAAAAACTGAACTTGGTTGGTTATATACAGAAGGATTAACGGATTGGACGATTCATCAAGAGACAAAACTTCTTTTAGCGGGCCATGATCCTGAAGGAAGAGTTATTGTCGCCTTACAAATAAGTGAACAACCATTCATATATGAATAGATCAAGAAACGGGGGACATGATGATGGAAAAACATGTTGTTGTTATTTATGCACACCCAGATGATGAATCATTTGGTGCTGCTGGTACAATTATGAAGTTTAGAGAGCAAAATGTTCCAGTCACATACTTATGTGGCACATTAGGTGAAATGGGCCGTAACATGGGACCAACAAAATTTGCTAATCGAGAAACATTAGCAAGCATTCGTGAACAAGAACTTTATAATGCGGGTCGATTTTTAGATATAAATATTCG
>DATGTA010000168.1:0-2760 GCA_035302085.1 Bacillota bacterium | reverse complement strand
AACAGCGAATTTCCCGATTTACGTTTTAACGAGATGGTCTTAAAGGCAAATAGCTGGCTCACTAGTTTGAAAGAAATTCAAAATATAAATTAGTAAAAATTGATTGTCATCGAGTGATGAGCAATCAATTTTTACTTTGTTTTATTCGTTGAAACTTTATTGAAGTGATGGCCATTGGAACAGAAGAGGAGAGGCTCCCGATGATGTCAGCTGATACGGATCGACAAATCAATAATAGTCATGTCGGTTATGCGAATGCCCAGTATGAAACGGCTCGAAAGTTAATCGATGATATTGTCACAAGCCAGCCAAATGTTAAAGAAATAGAAATTATATTGTTTGTCATGATGAATATGCCAAAGGACGAAAAACCGATCCTAGTTCACTTTTTTATTGGGGGAAATAGGCTTTTAGTTGATAAGTTAAGCGAAAACTGCAATCATAAATGCCTATAGAATGTGGGCGCTCGCTCGTTTTTAGTGAATTAAAATGTCAACGTTTGTTCACACTCCGTCGTTTCTATAGTGCTAAATAACTAAACATTTTATCCATTTAGCACGATAACATAAGAGAGTTCATTTATAGATGATAAGTACTTACAATGTTATTCGTTTTTTCAATGTAATTATATTAGCAACGATTTATTTAACAACCAAATATTATGACAGTGGAGGCATTTATGAGTTTATTTATTAAAAAACCGAAACCTTGGACAGATTACGTGAAAGCTATTGAGATGTCAAATATTGCTAATGTTGAACAATCGATCCAACATCATTTAACGTTAATGGATATTAATGAGGGGACATTACAGCAAATAATAACTGTTTCACACCTTTTAACACCACATATTGATGAGATCGTGAATGAATTTTACGAACGAATCACCACGGATAGCCATTTAGCCGAGATGATTACGAGTCACTCAACATTAGATGCCTTAAAACGAACGATGCGCCAATATATTGAGCAATTTATTGAGGCTAAAGTCGATGAAAGGTATGTAAAAACGTTAATAAAAGTTGGTCAGACACATAGTCGAATTCACTTAAGAGCGGAACAATTTATGGCAGCCCATCATTTATTGATTCAATTTATGTCAGCAATTATTATGGAAAAGTTATATAAAAAGCCTCATGAGAAAATGCAAGCTGTTTTGGCAATGCAAAAATTAGCCGCATTTGATCAACAATTAATTGTACAAGTGTATATTGGACAAACATTTAATCAGTTATTAATCGAGGCATCAAGTACACTTGATTATTTAACACAGCTCGATACATCACGTGAATTAATTCAGCAAATGGATTCGATGCAAGCTGAAAGCCATAGTGTTTCAAGTGCGACTGAACAAGTGAACGCATCGATTTCCGAAGTCGCTAATTATGCGGTAAAAGTAGCGGAAGAAACTGACCAAGCAGTTCAAACAGCTGAAAATAGTCAAGAAACTGTTAATAAAACACTAGAGGATATTGAAGAAGTTGGCGTTGTTTATAAAGATGTTGTTGATCAAGTGAACAATCTTAATGATGAGATTGACCAAACACACCAAGTTGTAGAAATGATTCAACAAATTACAGAACAGACGAATTTACTCGCTTTAAATGCGAGCATCGAAGCCGCAAGAGCGGGTGAACATGGACAAGGGTTTGCTGTCGTTGCGAACGAAGTCAGACAACTCGCCGAACATACGAAAGAACAAACGATCCAAATCGTACAAAATATGGAATCCCTGCAAAATGTATCCGCTCGGGTCACAGAGCAGATGGGAGCCACTGAAAAATTAATTACCCAAAGTGTTGCTGGCACAAAAGTCGCAGATGATGCGCTAAATCAAATTGTCGAAGGTATGCAAAATATGAATGAATCAACTTCACAAATTGCAGCGATGTCTGAAGAACAAACATCAGCCGTCAATGAAATTGCTGAACATAACTCAGTCATTTTAGATCAAAGTGTCAGCTCATACAAAATTGCCGAACAAACCGCTAAAGTTATTTTTGATCTCAGCCAACAAATGGAACAACACCGGAACAATTATTTTGATACCGATATTCGTTTATCGGCAACCGATATTATTGATGTCGCCAAAACCGATCACTTACTTTGGAAATGGCGCGTTTACAACATGTTGCTCGGCTTAGAAACACCAAAAATTGAAGATGTCGCCTCACATACTGAATGCCGTCTTGGCCAATGGTATTATAGTGACTTACCCGATGAGTTAAAGGCATCTGCGGCTTTCCAACAGTTAGAAGAACCACATCAAGCCGTCCATGAACTAGCCAAAACAGCGATTGAACATTATCAAGCCGACCAGACGGATTTGGCACAAGCAACCTACGAAAAACTAGAAAAAGCATCAACAGAAGTTGTTAATCTACTTGATGATATCAAAAAAACATTATAAGCTAGTTGTGTAATGAAAAAATACCATGCATAGGCAACCTACGAAAAACTAGAAAAAGCATCAACAGAAGTTGTTAATCTACTTGATGATATCAAAAATCATTATAAGCTATTTGTTCCATGAAAAAATACCATTATAAACGAAGATATTCATAATAAAACATTAGGAAATCTCTCTTGATTATATTCAAGGGGGATTTTTGCTTTAGGGGGATAGAACATTTGCACGAAAATGACTGAAATGGGTTATTTTGATTGAATTGGATAAATACCCCACTTCTTTTTATGGTTGTAAGCGGCTGTATTAAGAGTGATGCTCGTTTCAATGGGGGTAAGTGCTCGCATCGACGG
>DATGTA010000167.1:0-11185 GCA_035302085.1 Bacillota bacterium | reverse complement strand
AGTATTTAGATAAAATGCAAGATCGAGTCATTAATTTTGTTGTTAATCATTCAAATATTAAAGAAGAGAAGTTTAAAGATCTCATGTTTGCTAAAGGAAATTTAACACGTGATATTGGGACAAATGTTGTCGGTCAAGATGCTGTCAAATACGGTTTAATTGATGAAGTTGGTGGTGTCAAACAGGCAATGGAACATATCAATAATCTTATTGATCAACAAACCGAACCAAAAGGTCGTGATGAAAAATGATTTTATACACACCATTATCACCTGATGATGTGTTTCCAACTGAGGAATCACATGCTAACGATCAACGACATGTCATCTCTTATGAGGGAAAAATGGTTTACGTTCAACAAAAAGCAAATGATCATTTCGAAATATTACAGCTAATGTCAACGAATCCTGATGATTATTTACATGACCAGTTTCAACCAGGCACAGAGTTATCTTTTCAACAAATCGTTACTAAATAATCATTTCCTTTAGCAACAAAATTTTGTGTTTGCTCATTTTTCATTATACTTATACAAACTCATTCAATTCACAATTTATGGAATACGTTTTTATCGAAGTTTTGAAATTAATCGAGTGATTAATGTAACTTAATTGTAATTGTAAAACCATTATATGTTATACTATAAATATGTTTAAACCGTGCGAACCCTTGTCTATTTCATGGCAAGGGTTTCATTCATATAAATGTTTTAAGTGAGGTGAGTGACATGAGCAAAAAACGTAAGCGAAAAAAACTACGTTTAAAAGATAGCTTAAAGTATGAAATGATAGGAATATTATTGATTTTTATAGCGATATTAGGAAGCGGTGTTTCACCCATCGATGAAGGATTTATTCCCGGTAGTCTTGTCTTTCTTTTTCGCTTTTTCTTAGGCATGTGGTATTTCCTTGCGAGCTTAACATTATTAATCATTGGATTATTTTTGCTCATTAAAAGACAATTACCTAATGTTTATGATAAGAAATTTATTGGTATTTTCATTTTTGTTTTAGGACTTTTACTACTGACACATATCCAAATTTTTGAACGGTTTGCCATAGAAGATGTTTCAATTTTAAAATTTACTTGGCATCAATTAACTAGTGCTGAAACAGTCTCACAATTTGGCGGCGGGATGGTTGGTGGCCTTTTATTAGCTTGCTGTTATTATTTATTTTCTTTAGTCGGTACTAAAATAATCGCTGTTTTTTCAATGTTAATTGGCTTACTGTTTATAGTAAATATTTCTTTAGGTGACCTGTTTGTCAAACTGACGAATTATTTCCAAACAGTTTTCAAACGAATGAAAACATTATTTAATGAGCGCGAGCAAACTCAAGCAGAAAAAGTTGAAACTGAACCTGTTGTTGTCGAAACAAATGAAGCCCCTTTAGATGATAAAGAATTAGTCATTCATGAATTTTCGCATAATTCTCCAGCGACTGAGGAAAATAACAATCAGAATCAGCAAAATCAATCAGAAATGGCTGAAGAAGAATTTATTTCATTAGAACAGAAACAAACCGATAAGCAATCGAGTCATGATTATCAACTACCATCGATGGATTTATTAAATAAAAATGAAAAAAGTTCACAAAAATATGAACGATCACATATACAGGCGACGATCAAAACACTTGAGCAAACATTTGCTAGTTTCGGTGTGAAAGTACGGGTTAATCAAGTTCATGTCGGACCCGCGGTTACGAAATTTGAATTAACACCTGAAGCAGGTGTGAAAGTAAGCCGGATCGTTAGTTTACATGACGATTTAGCTTTAGCTTTGGCAGCGAAAGATATACGCATTGAAGCACCGATTCCTGGGAAATCAGCTGTTGGTATCGAAGTGCCAAATAAAGATATTGCGGTCGTCTCATTGCGTGAAGTCATCGATGTAACGACACAACAAGCCAATAAATTACTGTTTTCACTCGGGCGGGATATTTCTGGACATGCTGTTGTTGGTGATTTGAGTAAGATGCCTCATTTACTCATTGCTGGAGCGACCGGAAGTGGAAAGAGTGTCTGTATTAATGGTATAATTGCTACAATTTTAATGCGAACAAAACCAGATGAAGTAAAAATGATGATGATTGATCCGAAAAAAGTTGAATTAAATGTTTATAACGGAATTCCTCATTTACTTGCACCAGTTGTGACCGATCCGAAAAAAGCATCGATGGCACTGATGAAAGTTGTTGCTGAAATGGAACGCCGTTATGAGCTTTTTTCGGAAACAGGTACACGCAATATTGAAGCATACAACGAACAAGTGGCCCAATATAATGAAGTTGTTTCTGAAGATGAATCACATTCGTCGTTACCATATATCGTTGTTATCGTTGATGAACTTGCCGATTTAATGATGGTCGCTTCTAAAGATGTCGAAGATGCGATTACAAGACTTGCCCAAATGGCTCGAGCAGCTGGAATCCATTTAATTATTGCAACACAAAGACCGTCTGTAGATGTTATTACAGGTGTTATTAAAGCAAATATTCCTTCACGTATTGCGTTTAGTGTTTCATCACAAACCGATTCACGAACGATTTTAGATACAGGTGGGGCCGAAAAATTACTCGGACGTGGTGATATGCTATATATGCCTGTAGGAATGTCCAAACCTATTCGTGTTCAAGGTGCATTTTTATCAGATGATGAAGTTCAACGCATTGTGGAACATTGTACAAATGAACAAAAAGCATCTTATGATGAAGAAATGATCCCTGACAAAAATACCAAACAACACACTGATGTTGATGATGAGTTGTATGAGGATGCGGTAAAACTCATTATTGATATGCAAAGTGCAAGTGTTTCGATGTTGCAACGTCGCTTTCGTATCGGGTATACCCGGGCAGCTCGCTTAATCGATGCTATGGAGGATCGAGGAATTGTCGGTCCTTATGAAGGAAATCGGCCGCGGACAGTACTCATCGCTAAACAAGAAACAAAGGAAAAATCATCTTAATTTACTTATGAGTAAAATAAATATACATAGGAGGTACTTATGCACAAACTTAAAGAAAAAACGACCCAAACGAACGGCTATCAACTCCATTTTATTCCGAATAAAAAATTTAAAACGGTTCATTTTGTCGTGAAATTCAAAACAGTTTTATCCGAAGACAATGTCACTGAACGGGCGCTTTTTCCGTATATTTTGCGGCAAGGAACGATTAATTACCCTTCTGAACAAGCTTTGCAACGTAAGCTCGATGAACTATATGGGGCAACCCTTTCGTTAGATGTTGCTAAAAAAGGCAATCACCATATTTTTAGTGTACGAATAGCGGTACCCAATGAAAAGTTCATTCCTCATGAATCCACACTCATTGAGGAAGCGATTCAATTATTGCAAGAAGTTATTTTTCAACCGTTAACAGAAGGACAATCTTTTACTGAAGCGATTTTTCAACGTGAAAAGCAAACATTAGAGAAAAAAATCCAATCAATTGTAGATAATAAAATTCAATATGCGAACGTACGGTTAATCGATGAAATGTTTAAATCAGAACGCTATCGTTTGCATGTTCATGGGTATATTGAAGATTTAAAAACATTAACAGCTCAACAACTTTACGAGCAATATAAAAACATGTTGCATAATGATCAAATAGACATCTATGTTTTAGGTGATTTTGATTCAGTTGATATGCAAGAAAAAATATCAGCCATTTTTCCACCCCTAGAAAAAACATCTCGCGATTTACCAACCGTAAGTGAAGAAAATATTAATGTGACAAAAATTAATGAAGTGATTGAAAGACAATCGATTCAGCAAGCTAAATTACATCTTGGCTATCGAACAAACTGTACGTACTCAGATGATTATTATCCGGCTTTACAAGTTTTTAACGGATTGTTCGGTAGCTTTCCAATGTCTAAATTGTTTATGAATGTGCGGGAAAAACATTCACTTGCCTATTATGCGTCATCACAACTTGATAGTTATAAAGGTGTTTTGTTCGTCTTTAGTGGGATTGACCATAAAGACTATGCAAAAGCTCGAGAAATAATCGAAGAGCAAATGACAGCGATGAAAGATGGCGATTTTTCAAATGACGATATTGAAGAAGCGAAAAAAATGTTAGTCAACCAAATTTTAGAAACTTTAGATCATCCACAAGGAATTATTGAACTTCTGTACCAACAAGCTATTGCCAATTATCAGAGGTCACCTGAGCAATTGATTGAAAAAATAAATGCAGTTACTAAAGATGATATCGTCCATGTTGCCCAACAAATTGAACAAGATACCGTATTTTTGTTAACTGAAGAGGATGGTGATCACTCATGAAACCGATCGATTACAGAGCGATTGATGAGACATTATACCGTAAGACATTAGCTAATGGACTAACTGTTTTTTTACTTCCCAGGGAACAAATGGAAAAAACTTTTGCGATATTTTCAACGGATTACGGTTCGATTGATCAAACATTCGTTCCAATTGGTGAATCAGATGCCATTAATGTACCTGAAGGTGTCGCTCACTTTTTAGAACATAAATTATTTGAAAAAGAAGACTATGATGTATTTACTAACTTTAGTAAACAAGGGGCTTCCGCAAATGCTTATACATCGTTTACGAAAACAGCGTATTTATTCTCAGCGACGGCAAATATTGAACAAAATGTTAAAACATTAATTGATTTTGTCCAAGACCCTTATTTTTCTGATGAATCTGTTGAAAAAGAAAAAGGGATTATTGCTCAAGAAATTATGATGTATGATGACCAACCCGGTTGGCAATTGTTTATGGGAACGATTAAAAATATGTTTCATAAACATCCCGTCAATATTGATATTGCCGGAACAGTCGATTCGATTGAAACAATTACTAAAGAGGACTTGTATGTTTGTTATGAAACATTTTACCACCCAGAAAACATGACATTATTTATCGCAGGAAATTTCAATCCAGAATCAATGGTTTCACTCATTGAAAATAACCAAGCAACTCAAGATTTCCCTAAAGCCGAACGGATTCAACGGTTATTTCCTAATGAACCTAAACATGTTGTGCACGAAGAACGAACGATTGAAATGCCCATTTCTATGCCCAAATGTGCGATTGGGATCAAACGAGTGCCAGAAAATATGTCACCAGAACAGTTTATAATGATTGATTTGCTCGAACAGATGATATTAGACTATTTTTATTCAAAAGGTGGCATCTTTTATCAGGAGTTATATCAAGACGGACTCATCGACCATAGCTTTAGTTTCAGTACAACATTAGAGAAAAACTTTGGCTACGCTATTATTTCGAGTAGTACAGATGAGCCGGATCAATTGGCTAAAAAAATTAAAGAGCAACTTCACTCGGTCAAAACATTTCAGTTTAAAACAGAAGACATCGAAAAAATGAAACATAAACAAATCGGCCAAATATTACGGAGTATGAATTCTTTAGAAAGCATTGCAAATAATTATATACATTACAATTCCCATGGTGTTGACTTTTTTGAATTAATCAACAAGGTCCAGCAACTGACAATTGATGATTTTACAACATTTTTAACAGATTGGATTACTGATGAACAATTAACTGTTTGTAAAATTGTTGCGCCAATACAAGAGGATTAAATATGACGCATAAAAACATATTAATTGTTGGGGCGAGTGGTGACATTGGGCAAGCGATTGCTAAACAACTCGCATCATTAGGCCATCAATTAATTTTACATTATCATCGTAACGTGAGAGCACTTGATCAATTAAAACAATCCATTTCAGAAGACCAAATCATTGCTCAAATACAAGCAGATTTAACGACAACACGTGGGATTGAAACGTTTATTGAAACGATTAATTACCCGATTGAACAAATTGTTTTTGCCAGTGGGATCCCACATTACGGCTTATTTCAAGAAACGTCCGAACAAACGATGGATAAAATGTTAACATTACATGTTAAAGCACCGTGGGTAATTACTAAACATTTACTCCCGCAAATGATTCGTCAACAAAGTGGTAAAATTGTTTTAATAACGTCTATTTGGGGGACGTTTGGTGCGAGTTATGAAGTGATTTATTCAACCTTAAAAGGTGCGCAAAATAGTTTTGTTAAAGCTTTAGCGAAAGAAGTTGCTCCAAGTGGCATATCTGTGAATGCGATCAGTCCAGGTTTTATTGAAACGAAAATGAACGATCATTTAGTTGCAGAAGAAAAAAGGGCCATCATTTCTGACATCCCAATGAATCGTGCAGGAACGGTTCAAGATATTGCAAATGCCGTTTGTTTTTTATTAAGTGATCAATCAAGTTATATTCAAGGCGAAGTGATCCATGTAACGGGTGGCTGGTAAATGTTTCTCCGATAAGTTTTATCTAAAGATGAATAAGCAAGTTAAATAAACAAACACTAATCATGATAAAATTATAGGAGGGATTTAATTGTCAATGCTCGATAATTTTAATACGTGGAAGGAATTTTTAGCAAATCGCCTGCAAGATGCTGAATCATCGGGGATAGATCAGCAAACGATTCAAACGTTAGCCCATGAAGTTGGTGATTATTTAGCGGAAAATGTTTCTGCTAAAAACCCTGAAGAAGAAGTTTTAAAAGAGTTATGGAATGCTGCTTCAGAGGAAGAACAACAAGCCATCGCCAATTCAATGGTAAAACTTATTAAAAAATCTAATTAATGATAACTTGATCTATTTTGAAAATGTAAAATTGCTCGTTGAAAAAGTTTTAACCGTTCTGTCTCAGTCACTTAAGTAGTACTCGAGATCGTTAGAACTTTTTCAACGTTTTTTATTTTTTATTAATCGACTGAACTTGAGCTGAAATTATTCACTTTTTTATCTAAAAACTAATAATTATGAAATTCATTCAATCTTATAAAATAAAAAATATACGCATTGAGTGGAAAAGATGATTGCTTTTATAAAAAAGTTTATGTAACATGATAATGAAGGTGTTTACAATGAATCATACAAAGTGGTATTTTGAATATGAATTACAAAAGAATCGACCAGGCTTACTTGGTGATATTTCATCATTGTTAGGCATGTTATCTATTAATATTGTGACGATTAATGGTGTCGAAAATAATCGACGAGGGTTGTTGCTTTTATGTAAGAATGAACAGCAAATGATCCGTTTATCGTCGATTTTAACAATGATTGATGATATAAAGGTGACAAAATTAAGGCGTGCTCAATTAAGAGATAAATTAGCTGTGCGTCATGGAAGATATATTCATCGGGATGTTGTTGACCATAAGACGGTAAAATTTGTTCGTGATGAACTCGGTCTTTTAGTTGATTTTTTAGCAGAACTTTGTAAAATCGATGATCATTTATTAATTGGTGTACGGGGTATGCCACGTGTTGGTAAAACCGAATCAATTGTTGCCGCAAGTGTATGTGCGAATAAACGTTGGGTGTTTGTTTCAAGTACACTTTTAAAACAAACGGTTCGCCAAGAGCTTATTGCTGATGAATATGGGCATGAGAGTATTTTCATTATTGATGGCATCGTATCTAAACAACGAGCAAGTGACAAACATTGGGAACTAATTCGTGAAATTATGCGGCTACCGGCGATAAAAATTGTTGAACATCCAGATATTTTTATTCAAGGAACAGAATATAATATCGAAGATTTTGATTATATGGTTGAACTGCGTAGAAATAAAGATGAAAAAATAACTTATGAAACATACGAACAATCAATGCTCACCCAAAATGATAACTTTTCGATGTATGATTTTTAAAGATTGGTGGTGTTACATATGACCATTGGTGAGAGGCTCAAAGAAGCAAGAGAAGCACAAAACATTACATTAGATGACCTCCAGGAGTCGACAAAAATCCAAAAAAGATATTTAACAGCGATTGAGCAAGGGGATTTCGATTTATTACCGGGCACTTTTTATGCACGGGCTTTTATTAAAGAATATGCACTTGCCGTTGGCCTAGACTCTACCGCTTTATTAGCTGAACATAGTGAGGAAATCCCCAAAACAAATGGCGAAATGACCGAGCAATACTCTCGCATTCAACGGTCGCGACGAAAAAGCCGGTCAACTTCAGACAGTTCAGCAATATTTGCTTTAATCCCACGAATTATTGTTATCCTTTTGATTGTTGGGATTATTTTCATCGCTTGGACCCTCATTCAAAAAACAATCGGTGAAGATCAACCAAACCAAAGCGACGAACAAGATAGTGATGAAATTATTCGCCCACCGAAAGATCCAACCGATGAACCAGACGATGAGGATGGAGCATCTGATGATGAGGCTACAGAATCAGATGAAACAGACGAAGAAGATGAAACGGATGAGTCAAGTGACTCTATCACATACGATGTTGTTGAAGTAGGTTCTGGCGACGTCCCTGAATCAACCATTGCAATTAATTATCAAGTAGATGAACTTTTGTTATCCCTCGAAGCAGATGATCTGACATGGATCGCAGTCACAACAGAAGATGGAAATGCTGTCACGACAGTAGATGGCGAAAGTCTAGGTTCTAAAGAATTTGCAGATGACGAATCACCATTAGACATTGACATCACTGATCAACAAGCAATATATATAAATGCAGGTAATTCACCAGCATTAACTGTTCGAATAAATGATGAAACAATTGATTTTCCAGTCGAGGATCGTGTTCACCAAAAACTTATTTTGCAATTAAATAAAGAATAGTCGATTAAAAACCCTTCCGCTTTTATACGTGTGGGAGGGTTTTAATACTAAATGGAGAGATGATTGATGAATATTCCTAATCGAATAACGATATCACGTATTTTACTTATTCCAATTTTTATTATCATATTGACGCTTCCAATCGACTTAGGTGAATGGACGATTTTTGGCAGTACAATTCCTGTGACACACGCCATTGCAGCGATTATTTTTATTATTGCTTCAGGGACTGACTGGCTTGATGGCTTTTATGCGAGAAAATATAACTTAATTACGAATCTAGGGAAATTTTTAGATCCATTAGCAGATAAACTACTCGTTTCGGCCGCTTTAATATTACTTGTCCAATTAGATATTTTAGCTGCTTGGATTGTTATTATTATTATTAGTCGTGAATTTGCTGTGACAGGTTTAAGAGTTGTTGCGGCAAGTGAAGGAATCGTTTTAGCCGCAAGTCCATTAGGTAAAATAAAAACAGCTACACAGTTAATCGCAATTACTTTACTTTTATTACATAATATCCCTTTTCAAGGATTAAATATTCCGATCGATCAGCTGATGATTTATCTAGCCCTATTTTTTACAGTTCTTTCAGGTTATGACTATTTTGTTAAAAATAAACATGTTTTAAAGGAGTCTTAAAGAATGAAGGAAGTTAACGCAGAAATTATTGCCGTCGGGACAGAATTGTTGCTTGGACAAATCGCCAATACAAATGCGAAATGGTTATCAGAACAGCTTGCATCAATTGGTGTCAATACATATTATCATACAGTGGTTGGCGACAATTTGGATCGATTAGTCAATGTGTTTGAAACGGCCAAAGATCGTTCAAATGTTATTATCATCATGGGAGGACTAGGTCCAACTGGCGATGATTTAACACGAGAAGGGTTTCAAAAACTTTCTAATCTACCAATTGTTGAAGACAAACGAACAATGAATCGTATTTTACAAGTTTACAAAAAACAAGGGACAACAATGACAACTAATAATCGCCGTCAAGCACGAGTTTTTCAAGGTGCACAAGTTATAAACAATGAATTAGGAATGGCTCCGGGAATGATCGTTACATTTGCGGAAAAGAAATGGATATTTCTACCAGGTGTCCCTCGAGAAATGAAACAGATGGTTAATCAATCAGTGATTCCGTATTTGCAAACACTTAATGGTGACGAAACGATCATTCAATCAAAAATCTTACGTTTAATTGGCATTGGTGAATCCGTCCTCGAAAATAAACTGGCCGATTTAATCGAACAGCAAACAAATCCAACGATTGCTCTATTAGCACAAAATGATGGCAATATTATTCGTTTAACAGCCAAAGGAACATCACGTGAAGAAGTTGCGACTTTATTGAATAAATATGAACCGTTAATAACAAACAGAGTCGGTCACTATATTTATGGTTATGGTCAAGAAACCATCGAAGAACATGTGTTACATTTATTAAAACAAAAAAATGCTCGTATAAGTGCAGCTGAAAGTTTAACAGGTGGTCTGTTTACTGAACGATTAATTGCTGTTCCTGGCGCATCTGCTGTGATCCCCGGAAGTATTGTGAGTTATACACCACATATTAAGCAAAAAATGTTAAATGTTTCAAAAGCAACGTTAGCGAATGATGGCGTTGTGAGTGAACAGTGTGCCTACGAAATGGCAAAAAATGTCGCACACTCCTTTGACACAAAGTATGGGATTAGTTTTACTGGTGTCGCCGGACCTGAACCGGTAGAAAATAAACCTGTCGGGACTGTTTATATTAGTATTTATGATCAATCAGGAAACTATATCGTTGAAAAAGTTAGCTTGTCTGGTGAACGTCAGGCGATCAGACATCGAGCCGTTTTAAAAGGGTATGAATTACTATTAAATATGCTAAAAAAATAAAAACAAGGAAGTTTGCTATACAATACTTAAATTTTCTTGTTAATAAATGATAGATACTGAACAGTAGGCTATGTCGATTTTTCCAAAACTGACCAGAACGTATATTCGGTTTTGCTTGCAATTGAATCAAAACAATGTATGATATAAATAGATATGAAAGGGAGGACCGATCAATGAGTGAACGTAATCAAGCCTTAGATATGGCGTTAAGACAAATTGAAAAACAATTTGGTAAAGGTTCAATTATGAAATTAGGTGAGCAAGCTTCTGAACAAATTGCAACGATTCCTAGCGGGTCCATCGCACTTGATTTAGCCTTAGGGATCGGAGGTTATCCAAAAGGACGTGTTGTTGAAATATATGGGCCAGAGTCATCTGGTAAAACGACAATTGCGTTACACGCTATTGCAGAAGCACAAAAGCAAGGTGGCAATGCCGCTTTTATTGATGCGGAACATGCGCTTGACCCTAATTATGCCCGAGCACTTGGCGTTAATATCGAAGAACTTTTGCTCTCACAACCTGATACGGGTGAGCAAGCGTTAGAAATTGCTGAAGCACTCGTTCGTAGTGGGGCGGTAGATATTGTAGTGATTGATTCTGTCGCAGCTCTCGTACCCAAA
>DATGTA010000166.1:0-2541 GCA_035302085.1 Bacillota bacterium | reverse complement strand
GATTTCAACTGACCGTATTCCATTAAAAATAATGTAGCAACTAAAACAGCACCAATTACAAAAGTAACCCAAATGTTTTTACCGGTTACTGGCTGAATTAATAATGTTCCGATTGAAATCATTAATATTGTTTCTGCTAATGTCATTTGGGATATTGTTTTTCTTCCTGCCAAACGCAAAAGAAAAGTACCACCAATGATAATTAGTATCGCTTGCCAAATTAAGTTATAGTCCATGTAATCACTCCTCTCAATTAATATTTGTTATTTTAATTTCAAATATTCATTTTGGAAAATTAAAGGTTTAAGCTCTACTTATTGTCACAAACGAATGTGAATATAGCAAAAACCTATAAAATCCTCCATAACTTCTGAATGTTGAAAGTTAAAGCCTTTTTGGGACATTGCTACACAATTTCAATTGATCCCATCATATAAGCAGCTATCAAAACAAATAAGACATCCATATAACTAAACATCGATTGACAAAAGATCCTCGGGCAAATACATGCAAATTCAGATACATGCTTATAAATTTTGTTGTTTGCTAAAAAATGACCATTGATGATCATAGCCTCAGCTCAAATGATGAGCTAAGGCTATTAATGTTATGAATCTATTTATTTTGTAACGGCTTGAATTGAGTCGTTAACAATTTCGATCATGTCATCCATTTGTTCGTTTGTAATCGGGAATGGTGGCGCAAAGGCGAGTGTATCTTGACCTTCATAAACAACTGAACGGCAAATGAGCCCTTTTTCTAAAGCTTTAGCGACAACCTTTGGTCCGATTGGGTCTGTATCATCTTCTCGCTTGATTCCGATGGCGCCTAAGAGGCCAAGGCCACGGTATTCTGAAACGACATCATTTTGTTCTTTAATATATTCGAATCCTTTAAGCATTTGCTGACCCATTGTTTTGACGTGTTCGATTAGATTTTCTTCTTTAATAATGGCTAAGTTTTTCATGCCAACCGCAGCACCCATTGGATGACCACTGTACGTGTATCCGTGCCAGAAGTTTCCTTCCGTTAGTTCAATGAGTTCTTCGTGGAGTTGATCAGAAATAATCATCCCACCAAGTGGGGCATATCCACTAGTCACTCCTTTAGCCATCGTAATAATATCTGGTACAACATTGAAATGCTCGATACCAAACTTTGTCCCGGTTCGGCCAAATCCTGTGATGACTTCATCAGCGATAAATAAAATATCGTGTTCATCACAAATTTGACGGACTTCTTCAAAATATCCTTCAGGTGGTAAGTTGACGCCACCAGAACCTTGGACTGGTTCAGAAATAAAGGCTGCAATCGTATCGGCACCTTCTTTTTCAATGAGCTCTTTTAAAGAGTCAATTGAGCTATCAACATATAAGAAATCAGGGGCAATTGATGTTGTAAACGTATGAAATTGTTCAATGGCCGTTGCACTTGTTGATCCCATCGCTACGCCGTGATAAGCGAGTCTTCTTGAAATAATTTTCTTTTTAGTCGGCTTACCCTTAACTTTCCAATAATGACGGACAGTTTTAAATGCCGTATCGTTAGCTTCTGAGCCCCCTGATGTGAAAAATGTAGCATTTAAGTCACCTGGTGTCCATTCGGCAATTTCTGCTGCTAAGCGAATCGCTGGCTCATGACTCCAGTTACTAAATGTTGACGTAAAGGCTAATTTTTCCATTTGTTCTTTGGCAACTTCAGCGATATCTTTTCGACCGTGACCGACATTGACGTTCCATAATGATGAGAGACTATCAATTAACTTTCGCCCGTGAACATCTTCTAAATAAATGCCATCACCTTTTGTAAATACAAATGCTGGACCATCTTCTTGGAGCTGTTTCATGTCTGATGTTGGATGGATAAAGTGCTTTTGATCCAGCTTAACGAGTTCATCAATCGCTTCTTGACTATATTTCTTAGTCATTGTGTAAATACCTCCTTAATAATTTATAAATATTTATTAAATAAACGACCTCAAAGGTTGATTTTCTGTGCATGATGGCCGTTATATACAATAAAACATCATGATTTTTTATAATTTTTTTCAAGTTGCTGAATAAAATGTGTTCCAAGTTCGTCTGTCGATGATTGCCCGCCTAAGTCAGGCGTTAATAAATTTTGTTCATTTAAAATATCCTTAATTGTGTCGAGAATAAGTTTACCCCATGTTTCTTCAGTGAAAAAATCCATCATTTGGCTGACAGACCATATGGCAGCAAGTGGGTTTGCCACTCCTTTTCCTGCAATATCTGGTGCTGAACCATGCACAGGTTCGAACATCGATGGATATTCACGCTCAGGATTAATGTTTGCTCCGGTCGCTAAACCGATCCCACCGGTAATGCCTGCACCAATATCTGTGATAATATCGCCGAACAAATTCGAAGTAACGACAATTTCAAAACGCTCGGGATCTTCGATAAAATATAAACTTGCTGCATCAACAAGATATGAATATGTTTCAACATCGGGATATTCCTTACCAATTTCTGCAAAGACTTCATCCCAAAAGACCATTGAATAATTTAAAGCATTACC
>DATGTA010000165.1:0-3203 GCA_035302085.1 Bacillota bacterium | reverse complement strand
AAGATCAAACATACTTTTTAAATCAACTAACAGAAGATATATTAGCGAAAGTAATGTTTCCACTTGGTAATTTAGAAAAAACTGATGTTAGAAAAATTGCGCAGGAAAATGATTTAGCAACCGCTCATAAAAAAGATAGTACAGGTATTTGCTTTATTGGCGAGCGTGATTTTAAAGAGTTTATTAGCGAATATTTACCGGCTCAACCGGGTGATATGCAAACATTAGCCGGTGAAGTGAAGGGAACACATGATGGGCTCATGTATTATACGATTGGTCAACGACAAGGTTTAGGAATTGGTGGGGCTGGTGAGCCATGGTTTGTCGTTGGCAAAAATGTCCAAGATAATATATTATACGTTGAGCAAGGAACAGATCATGAACATTTATATTCTGATAGTTTAATCGCAACAGATATGAACTGGATTACAACGCCTAAAACAGATAAACCATTTACATGTACCGCAAAATTTCGTTATCGTCAACAAGATAGCCCTGTAACGGTTGAGATGATTGGTGAAAATCAAGCATATGTCAAATTTCATCATAAACAAAAAGCAATAACACCTGGCCAAGCGGTTGTTTTTTATGATGGTGACATTTGTTTAGGTGGCGGGACGATCGATCAAATTATGAAAAATGATAAACGATTAGACTATGTCGGTTAGGTAGGGAAATATTTATGCAAAACAATGAACGGGTTATCGAATTAATCAAAACACAGAAATATGAGGAAGCGGCCCAACTGTTAAACGAAATGATTGAAAATAATCCTCAAGATCCAATCAATTACATTAATTTTGGAAATTTATTATTACAGACAAACAATGATGAACAAGCGAAACAATTTTTCAAACGAGCAATTGAATATGATCATGAAGCGGCAACAGCTTATTACGGCCTGGCAAATGTATATTTTGAAAATGCTGATTTTGTTCAAGCGCAAAAAAACTATGAATTAGCTATTAATTATGGATTAACAGAAAGTGATGTTTATTTTATGCTCGGTTTAACGTTTGTTCAACAAGAATCAATTAAGTTATCATTACCTTATTTACAACGAGCTGTAGAATTAGATGAAACAGACGCAGAAAAATGGTTTCAATATGGCTTATCGCTTGCCAACACGGCAAATATTGCTGAAGCAAAAGATGTTTTTGAGCGTGTCTTATCACTCGATCAATCCCATAGTGATGCTCATTACAATTTAGGCGTGATTGCATTTCACGAACGTCGATTGACCGATGCCACTTACTATTTTGAAGAGGCGTTACAGTTAAACCCAGAACATTTATTAGCCGCTAATGGTAAAAAGCAAGTTGAAAAATGGCAAAGAGAACAAAAGAAAAATGAGGGGTAGCGATGGAGAGGCATCGTGCACAAGTAAATGAACAAGAAAATAGTTATATTCGCGGTGAATTGTTGTACACGATTTTTCAAAATGAGGTCGAAAATTTTTCGATTGCTAAATTGAAAATTATCGAAACGAATGAACCTTATGAAGAAAAAGAAATTGTTGGTAAAGGACATTTTATTCATTTGCAAGAAGGGATGCAATATACATTTTACGGGTCATTTAAACATCATGTAAAATATGGCTTACAATACGAGGTAAAAGCTTATGAGACATATATTCCTGATACGAAAGATGGGCTCATCACGTATTTATCAAGTGATCTATTTTATGGGATCGGTAAAAAAACGGCCAAGCGAATTGTCGATACATTAGGTGAGGGAGCAATTGCAAAGATTATTGCTGATCCCTCGGTTATTACTAAAGTTCCAAAACTCTCACAAAATGTAGCGAAAACACTCGTTGAAACGTTACAAGCTCACCAAGGGTTCGAACATGTCGTCCTATTTTTAGCAAAATATGGTGTCGGTCTTAAATTGGCTCATAAAATGTATGAATATTATAAAGAAGAAACGATTGACGTTTTGCAAAAAGACCCTTATCAATTCGTTTTTGAGATTGAACAATTTGGTTTTGAAACAGCCGATCGTATCGCCCGTCTGAATGGCCTGTCATTAGTCCATGAAAATCGCATAAAAGCAGGTTGTTTATTTGTACTACAAGAAAGCATTCAGGATGGACACGTGTTTTTGCCAACTGACCAATGTGTTGACAGGGCTCGTCAATTACTAGCCACTTCAGAAATAACTGATCAAGTTATTATAAACCATTTACAACAACTTGCCGAAGAAAAGCGAATCGTTATGACAGCTGATGCCGTGTATTTGCCCTCACTTTATTATGCAGAAGAAAATTTCGCCAAACATTTAAACCGCATGATTGCCCAACCAATTGATCTTGAATTATCATTGGCTGAACTTATGAAAATACTCGGTGATATTGAAGAAACAGAAGTTATTAGTTATGGTGAAGAACAATTTTCGGCGATTCAACAAGCTTTACAAGCAAAAGTGATGATTTTAACAGGGGGACCTGGGACAGGCAAAACGACCGTCATTAAAGCTATTTTAAAGGCGTATTCAACCGTTCATGAAGTTCCATATAATATTAATGAATATGAATCAAAAGCAGACTATCCGTTCATCTTAGCAGCACCAACCGGACGAGCAGCTAAACGATTATCTGAATCAACCGACCTACCCGCTGTGACAATTCATCGATTACTCGGGTGGGACGGGAACGATCAATTTGAAAAAAATGAACATAATAAATTAGCCGGTAAATTTTTAATTATTGATGAATTTTCGATGGTTGATACGTGGTTAGCTAATCATTTATTTCAAGCAATTCCTGATGATATGCAAATTTTACTCGTCGGTGATGAGGATCAATTACCATCTGTAGGTCCTGGCCAAGTGTTAGCTGATTTGTTACTTAGTGAAACGATTCCCCTCGTTCGCTTAAATGAAGTGTATCGACAACAAGCCGGATCAAAAATTATTCAGTTAGCTCATCATATTAAAAATGATACATGTACAGCCGATACATTAACAAAAGCGGATGATTTTAGTTTTATTACTTGCCCTGTTAATCAATTAGTTGAAGCGATTAAAATTGTTTTTACGCGAGCACTAAAGCGGGGAATTAGTGCTAATAATATACAAGTGCTTGCCCCGATTTATCGTTCTCATGTTGGGATCAATGAAATTAATCAGCAGTTACAAGCAATTATTAATCCTAAACATGGAACAAAACGTGAGCGTCGCTTTGGTGATATTGTATTTCGAAT
>DATGTA010000164.1:0-3043 GCA_035302085.1 Bacillota bacterium | reverse complement strand
GAGTAACTAAAGAAGTGCAACCAGATACAACAGCGCAGATATTTTGGTTAAAGAATCGCAAGCCAGCCGAGTGGAGAGATAAACAAGAAATAGAACACACAGGCGGATTAAATAACACGAACACAGAACTCACTCCAGAAGAACGGGAAAAACGCATTGCTGAACTGAAGGCGAAACTTAATGATAACTGATGCTGAATTAATAGAATTGGAAAATTTGATAAGAGAACGTGATATAGATCTTGCTAGGCGTGAGTTTTTTTATTTCTGTCATATTTTATCACCGTCATTTTATAAAAAAGAGCGCCAATTCCTTGTTGATTTGTGCAACGAAATGCAAGAGTTTTATTTCAGTGATGATAATGTACTTGTTCTAAATGTTCCACCGAGACATGGTAAGTCATTCACTGGCGGTCATTTTGCACAATGGTTGTTTGGTATTAATCCTAGCGAAAAGATAATGACTGGCTCATACAATGAAACGCTATCGACCGTATTCAGTAAACAAGTCAGAAATTCAATCCAAGAAATTAAAGCGGATGAGGACAAAATCGTATACAGTGACATATTCCCAGAAACCAAAATACAACATGGTGATGGGGCTATGAATTTATGGTCTTTAGAGAATCATTACAATAGTTATCTAGCAACAAGCCCGACAGGAACAGCGACAGGATTTGGTGCAAGTTTAATTATAATTGATGACTTAATTAAAAATGCTGAAGAGGCCTTTAATGCTAACACGCTTGAAAAACACTGGGATTGGTTTACAAACACGATGCTTTCACGTTTGGAAACGAACGGTAAAATCATAATCATTATGACAAGATGGCACACGAACGATTTAGCAGGTAGAGCATTAAGGGAATTACCGAAGCTAGAATATAAATTAAGACACGTCAACATGAAAGCAGTACAAGATGATGGATCAATGCTGTGTAATGATATTTTAAATCGTAAAGAATATGAACAACGTGCAAATGCGATGAGTCCAGAAATCGCTGCTGCTAACTATCAACAAGAACCAATCGACATCAAGGGTCGCTTATATACTAGCTTTAAAACATATGACGAATTACCATCTAACATTGTTAGAATTGGCTCATATACAGATACAGCCGATACTGGTAGTGATTATTTATCCAGCTTCATATATGCGGAAACTAAAGATAAAGAAGCGTTCATCATTGATGCGATTTACACCAAAGAGCCGATGGAAATTACCGAACCATTATTAGCTAGAAAACTGCATGAACATAAGGTTAATATAGCTAGAATCGAGTCTAATAGTGGTGGTCGTGGTTATGGACGAAGTGTTGAACGGATATTGAAAGAAAAATATAACACGAATAGAACTAGATTTAATCTGTTCCATCAATCTAAAAATAAAGAAGCTAGAATACTATCTAATTCAACATGGGTAATGGATCATATTTATTTCCCTTTGAACTGGCGACAAAGATGGCCAGAGCTACATGAAGCATTAACAACTTATCAAAAAGAAGGTAAAAACAAGCATGATGATGCACCAGATGCACTAACAGGAGTTGCTGAAACTGTTTTAAATAGTGGTAGTGGAACTGACAAAGATGAAAAATACAAAGCGATACAGTCGCTAGGACTGTAAAAGGGGGTAAACAATGCCTAAAACAAATGAATTTGAAACAACATCATATGAATACAACACATCAAAAAAACGTTTCTCAAATGAAGCAAACAGACATTATACGTATTCGAGTGCTGATGACCTGTTAAACAATACGGATGACCTAATTAAAATCATAAGACATCATAACGAGTATCAACAAAAAAGATTATATGAATTACGTGAGTATTATTTAGGCAATAACACGACCATTTTAAAAGGTAAGCGTAGACGTGAAGAGCACCTTGCAGACAACCGGGCGACCCATAACTTTGCTAAATATGTTTCACAATTTATTCAAGGTTACATGATTGGCGTTCCTCTTAAAACAACGTATTCAGATGATGACGATATAAACGAAATGTTAAGAGATATGAATCGTAACAATGATGCAGACGAACATAATAGTGATTTAGTGTTAGACCAATCTATTTATGGACGGGCTTATGAATTAATTTATCGTAACATTAATGATGAAATACGCTTTACTCAATTAGATGTATTAAATACATTCGTTATTTATGATGATACAGTCGAACGCAACTCGATTGCTGGTGTTAGATACATTAGAAATCAATTCCAAAACGATACAACAAAGGTTTATGTATATACAGACAGTCGCATTGTTGTTTATGACTTAGACGACTCATTTAATTTAACGTTAGTAGATGATAGTCAAACACACTCGTTTAATGGTGTGCCAATCATTGAATACGAAAACAACAAGTTTAGACAAGGTGACTTTGAAGATGTGCTTAACTTGATTGATTTATATGACAGTGCGGAATCGGACACAGCGAACTATATGCAGGACTTAAACGATGCCATGCTTGTTATCAAAGGAAATTTAGAAATAGATACTAAAGAAGCACAAAAAATGAAAGAGAAAAATATCTTAATGCTCCAAACTGAACCATACGGAGAAGGAAGGCAACCACAAGCCGATGCTGATTATATCTATAAAAAGTATGATGTTGGTGGCACTGAAGCATATAAAAGCAGGATTGAAAACGACATTCACAAATTCACAAACACACCTAATATGAATGATGAAAGGTTTGCAGGTAATCAAAGTGGTGAAGCACTTAAATATAAATTGTTCGGACTAGAACAAGTTAGGTCGATTAAAGAACGTTTATTCAAGAAATCCTTACGTGATCGCTACCGTTTAATCAAAAATATTATGAAAGTGGCTTCAGAGGGCGAATTTAATGTTAATGACATTGACATCACATTTACACCTAACTTGCCGAAGTCATTAAAAGATGAAATTGAAGCATTTGTTAAATTAGGTGGTGATTTATCAGATGAAACAAAATTAAGTTTATTATCATTTATTGAAAACCCACAAGAGGAAATGGAACGTATAAAAAACGAAAGTCCAAGAAGTGAGTACGCT
>DATGTA010000163.1:0-4542 GCA_035302085.1 Bacillota bacterium | reverse complement strand
AAACCACCTTCTGACAAGTCATCGGATACTGGGGCTGTAAATGTCCCACAAGGATATTCACAAAATGATATTCAATTAATGTCCAATGCTGTTTATGGAGAAGCACGGGGAGAGCCATATGAGGGCCAAGTTGCTGTAGCTGCAGTCATTCTAAATAGGGTGAAAAGCCCTTCATTTCCCAACACAATTGCAGGAGTTATTTTTGAACCCCGGGCATTTACGGCTGTTGCAGATGGACAAATATGGTTAACCCCGAATGAAAGGGCTAAGGAAGCTGTGATCGATGCGATAAATGGTTGGGACCCATCAGGAAATGCGATGTATTATTTTAATCCTGATACGGCAACTTCAAGCTGGATCTGGTCCCGTCCGCAAATTAAAAAAATTGGTAAACATATTTTTTGTAAATAGAAAGGAGTGACGAGATGATACGTTGGTTAGCAATTACAGTTCTTGTGATCGGATTATTTGCTACCTCTTTATGGGGTTATCAAGAACATGAAGAGAAAAACGAAATATTAATCCAAGCTGAAAATACGTATCAACGAGCTTTTCATGAGTTAACCTATCATTTAGATTTATTACACGATCAAATTGGTGTCGCTCTTGCGGTAAGTTCTAGTGAACGCTTATCACCACAACTTGTTGAAATCTGGCGGTTAACGTCAGAATCGTTAGCAAATGTCGGACAATTACCGTTGACATTGTTACCGTTTAATAAAACAGAAAGCTTTTTATCAGATATCGGTGAATTTACTTATCAAACCGCAGTAAGAGATCTAGATGAAGAGCCATTATCTGATGAAGAATACGAATCATTAAAAAGCTTATATGCACAGGCTGAAGATATTCAAACGGAATTACGGCGTGTACAAAACGTTGTGCTTAATGAAAATTTGCGATGGATGGATGTTCAACTCGCACTCGCGGCACATGATGAGCCGTTAGACAATACAATTATTGATGGTTTTAAAACCGTTGAAGAACAAGTTGATGAATATACGGAAGGCGAAATCGACTCAGATTCAGCGATTATCGGTCATTCAACACGGGAGGATTCATTTGATCATTTATCAGGCGACCAATTGAGTGAAGATGATGCCCTAGAAAAAAGTAAAAACTTATTTAATATCGAGCATGATGAACAAATAAACATTTCAAGAAGTGGTGAAGGTGCAAATGTCCCTACTTATAGCCTTTCATATAAAAATGATCAAAAAACAGCTTATTTAGATATGACAGTTCAAGGTGGTTATCCATTAACATTTTTAGTTAATCGAGAAATCGGCGAAAAATCGTTAAGTTTACATGATGGGTTTTTGCAAGCTGAAAAATATTTGCATCAGTATGATTTCGATCACTTAACATTATTTGAAAGTAGTGAATATAACAATGTCGGTGTTTACTCGTTTATTTACGAACAAGATAATGTACGTATTTTACCCGATCAAATCGAATTAAAAATTGCCTTAGACAATGGTGATTTGTTAGGAATGGCAGCGAAAAATTATTTTCAAAATCATCATGAAAGAGAGTTGAAAGAACCGGAACTAACGGTAACAGAAGCCAAAAAATTTATTAATGAAAATGTCGATATTCAAGAAGAATATTTATCTGTCATTGAGAATGATTTTGGTAAAGAAATTTTAACTTATGAAATATTAGGCACTTATGATCATGATACGTACCGAATTTTTATTAATGCAATCGATGGACGAGAAGAAAAAGTCGAACGACTCAAACATGCAGAAACAAATTATTCGTAGCTGCCCAAAAGGGAAAGATACCGTATAGTACTTTCCCTTTTGAATATTTTTTGTCATAATAGAGATAAATCTTTAGCAATAGATAGAGAAAGGATTTATCTTATGCAATTTGGAAGACATGTAACCTTAATTGATGGAGATCATATTTATCAAAGCCGAATCATTGATTATCATGGCAAGTATATTTTTTTAGATATCCCTGTAAACGTAAACAATCGTAAAACAGTTTTTTTACAAGCAGGGGTTAGATTAACGATAAATTATGTCGGTGATGATGGGGCTTGTTATGAATTTTCTACAAAATTGTCAAACAAACATTTACAAAAATCCCTAAAATAGTTGTTACAGCCCCAGAAAATGTAAAGCGCATCCAACGCCGTGAGTTTGTTCGCATTCAAACAGCTGTTGATGTTGCCATCCATAGTCAATCAGAAACATTTGCCCCTTTTACAACCGTTACACATGATATTAGTGGTGGGGGACTTGCTTTAATTTTACCTGCTAATCGTCAATTACCGATTGGTGAGTATGCTAATGTATATATTGTTTTACATATGTATGATGGAAATATTTATTACGTTTCCGCATTAAGTAAAATACTAAGAATTAATGAACATACCGGTGGGCTAACAACTGCTTCACTCCAATTTAAAAAGATTATTCCACAAAATCAACAGAAAATTATCCAATTTTGTTTAGAAAAACAACGAGAAGAGCGCCAAAAGGAAATTGAGTAATAAATTGTGTGATCTTTTTTCATTAAACGTTAGATTTCTTTACAATTTTTCAACAACCTATGATATGATTTATATACGATTTATATTTTAGTAGTTATTATTGGTTTGAGAGGAATGACTTCATATTGTGAAAAGGGTAATTAAAATTGCAATTGATGGTCCAGCAGCTGCTGGTAAAAGTACAGTTGCCAAAAAAATTGCACAAGCATTAGATTACATGTACATCGATACAGGGGCTATGTATCGGGCATTAACCTTTAGGGCACTACAAACAAATACACCTGTTGATCAAGAGAGTGAACTCGTTCATATTTTAAAAAAAATGTCGATTAAATTTAAGCAAATTGGCGATGAACAACACGTCATTTTAGATGGTGTTGATGTGACAAAAGACATAAGAGAACCTGAGGTTACAAAACATGTATCAGCCGTTGCGAAACATGAACAAATCAGAGAGCTTATGGTTAAGCATCAGCAACAGCTAGCCAATCAAGATGGGGTCGTTATGGATGGAAGGGACATTGGGACATATGTCTTACCAGATGCAGAAGTGAAGATATTTTTAGTTGCTTCAGTGACCGAACGGGCTATCCGTCGCCATCAAGAAAATGTTTCAAGAGGTTTTCCGTCTGATCTTGAGCTCATTAAACAAGAAATAATTGACAGAGATCTAACCGATGAAAACCGTTCTGTTTCACCTCTTGTTAAGGCACCTGATGCTATTGAAATAAATACGACCGATTTAACGAGCGATGAAGTTGTCGATAAAATTATTCAAATCGCATCTAGTCGATTAACAATAAAAAATAATGGTGAATAATGACTTGTTTCGCTTGACAAATTTTTCAAATTATTAGAACTTATAAAGAGGAGTATTATCTTTTATACGATATGATATTCTTTATTCGTATCATACATACTTTTTTCTTAACATTTACGAAGTCGTAAAAGATGATGTGATTGCTATTAGGAGGGCTATTGATGGAAGAGATGAATAATGAAATGCCAGAAATACAAGTAGGTGCTGTTGTTGAGGGCACCGTTGTAAAAATTGAAGACAAACAAATTTTTGTGGATATTGGTTATAAATCAGATGGGATCGTACCCATTAGTGAATTATCCAATCTACATATAGACCATCCAAGTGATGTCGTTGCAGAAAATGATCAAATTACTTTACAAGTAACAAAGTTAGACGATGATGAAGTCGTACTTTCTAAAAAAAGCGTTGATGCAGAATCAGCTTGGGAAAAATTAGAAGAAAAATTTAATAATGATGAGATTTTTGAAACGACTGTGAAAGAAGTCGTTAAAGGTGGTCTTGTCGCAGATGTAGGCTTACGTGGATTTATTCCTGCTTCATTAGTCGAAACATATTATGTTGAAGATTTTTCAGACTATGTTAACAAACCATTAAACGTTAAGATTATTGACTTAGATAAAGAACAAAATCGCATTATTTTATCACATCGCGCCGTTTTAGAGGAAGAGGCTGAACAAAAGAAAGCTGAATTACTTCAATCACTTGAAGATGGACAAGAACTTGAAGGTATTGTCCGTCGATTAACTGATTTTGGTGTTTTTGTTGATATTGGCGGGGTTGATGGACTCGTTCACATATCAGAATTAGCCCATGAGCACGTTGAAAAAGCATCTGATGTCGTTTCTGAAGGTGAAACGATCGATGTTAAAGTTTTATCTGTTGATCAAGAAAACGAACGAATTTCATTGTCACGAAAACAAATGTTACCAGGGCCATGGGAAAACATTTCAGAAAAAATTGCCAAAGATGATGTTATTGAAGGTACTGTTAAACGACTCGTTCATTTTGGAGCATTTGTAGAAGTGGCCCCGGGTGTTGAAGGTTTAGTTCATATATCTGAAATCGCTAACCGCCACATTGGCACACCTGATGAAGTGTTGGAAGAGAATCAAACCATTAATGTGAAAGTACTTGATGTGAATGAACAAGAGCAACGCATTTCATTAAGTATTAAACAATTAGAAACAGATCAAGAACAAGCAGATATTGAAGGTTA
>DATGTA010000162.1:0-9150 GCA_035302085.1 Bacillota bacterium | reverse complement strand
GAAAATTTATTTTGCTAAATTAATCGTACTCACCTTAAGTTCCTTAGTGATGTTCATTGTATTACTTGCTTCTTTTGGAATCATCGGTTCATCATTATTCGGATTTGGTGAGTGGCCGGCTGAGATGACAGGGGCTCATCTGATGAAAGTATTAACTTTACATTTGTTATTGTTTATAAGTATTACGGCGATTGTCATGGTTTTTGCAATCATTGCAACAAATAGTGGCTTGGCGTTCGTTTTGCCACTAGCCTTTTATTTGATCGTTGGTTCGGGATTAAAAACATTAAGTCATCATTATAAATTTGGCGAACTGTTAATTGAATATTCGGTTTTTGAACGACTATCGTTTGTGAATGAATATGCAACGAAGTGGTCAAATTTTATTGAAACAGGATTGATCGCTTTTGTCACGTTTTGTGTTGTGACACTTATAGGTTTATTTTTGTTTCAGCGAAAAGATATTGTTTAAATGTTAATGACGAAAGGAGCTGAAGTGGTGTGTTTTATGCTCTCATCATCATAAGCTTACTAGTAATTGCCTTGGTTATTAAAAATTTACTACAAAAACATCAAATAAAATCACTCATAAAGCAGTTACAACGTGGTCAAACAGAAAATAATTATCAAAAAGTTTATTATACAAGCAAAGATGTGCACATGGAACAGCTCGCTTGGCACATTAATCAATTGATTGATCATAAAAAAGCGATTCAAGCAGATCAAATTCGTCAAGAACATACATTAAAAGAGGCTATTACGAGTATGTCACATGATTTGCGCACACCGTTAACAGCAATAAATGGCTATTTACAATTGTTAGCGCAAACGTCATTAACTGAAAAACAACGAAAACATTTAATAGCTGCCAATGAACGGGCGAATCATTTAGAAAAATTAATTAATAACTTTTTTGCGCTTTCAGTCGCCGAATCGGCTGATGAATCGTTAACTCTTTTACCGGTAAATTTAAATGAACTGATCCAAGAAGTCGCTGTATCTTTTTATGATCAGTTCCAAAGCCAATCAATTGAACCGCAATTTAACTTAAATGATGAATTAGTCGTTTTAGCAGAGGAAACGGCATTATATCGTGTGATTGAAAATATAATTTTAAATGCGATTCAACATTTAACGTTTACCGATTTAAAAGAACAAATAGTATTTCAAATCGATTTAGAAAGTGATGGACAGTGGGCTGTTTTAACCGTCAAAAATACAGTTATTGATGAAGCGGTTGATGAAACGAAAGTATTTAACCATTTTTATACGGGGGATAGGAGTCGAAAAAATAAAGGCGGATTAGGTTTAGCGATCGTTAAACGTCTCATGGAAAAAATGTCCGGTCAAGTCCGTGTTCATATAACAGGTGATCTATTTATGATTGTTTGTCAATTCAAATTAGCTTAAAAAGACGATTTAAAATTTTACTAGATACGTTTAAAAGCTTAGCAAATTTTCAACATTGTCTATTATCTTTATTAAACGTATGGTACGATAAGTTTTAACAGATTGAATGACTTAAAAGTATTAGAAGAAAAGAGGTCATACTATGTCGTACACTGTGTCTGTTCATTGGTTACGTAATCGGATGCAATTTGATGAAACACTTGCCATTATCGATACTCGTTATGAACTAAGTGATCCAACATTAGGAAACAAACTTTATTTAAAAAGCCACATTCCTGGGGCGATTTACTTTGATTTAAAAGAAGATTTGTCAGGTCCCGTTAAAAAACACGGCGGTTCACATCCACTCCCGAAGATAGATACATTTGCTAAAACACTCAGCGATCATGGTATCGATCACATTACAACCGTTGTCATCTATGATGATGGTGGAAGTATGTATGCTGCACGCGCTTGGTGGATGCTACATTATATGGGGCATCAATCAGTGTTTATTTTAGATGGGGGCTTTAATGAGTGGGTAAAGAAAGGTTATGATGTGTCAGCTGAAATTCCTGTCCGTGAGAGAAAGGAATTTACACCCCAACCATTAAATATTGTTGCACATATGGACGAAGTTAAAGAAAAATTACAAAACAATTCAGCTGTTTTAATCGATTCACGAGCTCGTGAGCGGTATCTAGGCAAGGAAGAACCACTTTATCATAAAGCAGGACATATTCCTGGAGCGAAAAATTTCTTTTGGAAAGAAGTGTTTGATGAAGCTGGGTTCTGGAAAGATGCTGAAGCTCTGGAAAATCATTTTACATCTTTGCAAACATCAGATGAAATTATCGTCTCATGTGGTTCAGGTGTTTCGGCTTGTCCAAATATTGTCGCATTAAAAATGGCCGGCTTTGAAAATGTAAAATTGTATCCGGGCAGTTTTAGTGATTGGATTTCCTATGAAGACAATCCTTTGTCGACTGAGGATGAGTCATGACGATGGGTAAAAATCGTTGTGCTTGGGTAACAGAAGATCCATTATATATCGATTATCATGATCATGAATGGGGGATACCGTTTGCCCAATTGGAACATCCGCCATATGATTATGAAGATCAATATTTATATGAAATGCTTACATTGGAAGGGGCACAAGCTGGATTAAATTGGTTAACGATTTTACAACGACGGGAAAATTATCGTGCGGCCTTTGATCATTTCGATATCCAAAAAGTGAGTCGTTATGACGAGCAAAAAATCGCTCAATTGTTAACAAATAAAGGGATCATTCGTAATCGATTAAAAGTGCGTTCGGTTGTGAACAATGCGAAAGCTTTTCTAGCGATTCAACGTGAATTCGGTCAGTTTCGTACTTATTTATGGAATTTTGTCGACCATAAACCTGTCATTAATGATTGGAAAACAGCTTCCGATGTTCCAGCATATACAAAGCTTTCGACAGCTTTAAGTAAAGATTTAAAAAGACGAGGATTTTCTTTTGTTGGGCCAACGATTTGTTATGCGTTTATGCAAGCAGTAGGTCTTGTTAATGACCATACGAAAAACTGTTTTTTATATAAAGAAAAATAAAAATCGCAGGAATGTACCCCGCGATTTTTTGAGCCTTATTTTATTTTAATTCAAATGTTTCAATTTCTTGATTTAATTGTTCAGCAAGTTCGGCAAGTTCATCGGCATTGTAAGACACTTCATCCATAGCACTTGCCGTTTCCTGTGACGAGGCGGCCGCTTCTTCAACGCCAGCAGCAGCTTCTTCTGAAACAGAGGCAATTTCTTCAATTAAGTTATTCATACTGTAACTGTTTTCAGCAATATTTTTTAAGTTATTCGAAATGGAACTAATTTTTTCAACCATATCACCGACCGTATGATCAATGACTGTGAAGTTTTCACCTGTTCGGGCAATATGTTTTGACCCTGCCTGAACTTCTTCATAGCCAGTGTTTAATGAATCAACGACATGATCTGTCTCTCTTTGAATATTTGCTACAATGCCTGTAATTTCTGATACAGATGAACCGACTTGTTCCGCTAATTTTCTCACTTCATCGGCAACAACAGCAAATCCTTGGCCATGTTCGCCTGCACGAGCGGCTTCAATAGCAGCATTAAGCGCAAGCAAATTCGTCTGATCGGCAATATCTTGAATGACCGCAACAAGTTGAGAGATTTCATCGGATTGTTTATCTAATCCTTGAACTTGAGTGACGGACTCTGACATAATCGTATGAATTTGTTCCATTTGTTGAACAGCTTCATTCATCAATTGTGTCCCTTCATCTGTCGCTTTAATGACATCGTTAGACGTTGCAGCTACTTCAGCACCATAAGATTCCGATGTTTGAACAAGCTTAACAAAATCGTTCATATTCTCCGATAAATCAGCAGCACTATTTGCTTGGGTTTCCGATCCTGTGGCAAGTTCTTCCATTGTTTCTGTTACTTGTGCACTACCTTCTTTCACTTCGTTAGCCGATTGTGTGAGATGCTCACTGCTTGTTGCAACTGCTTGTGAAGCATCTGTCACTTTTACCAAAATATTATGAATGCTATTTTTCATCGTATTAACGGATGCGGCTAATTGGCCAATTTCATCTTTACCATCGTAATCGATTGTCGCAACGTTTAGTTTACCCTTTGCAATACTCGTTGTTGTTGTAACAATATTATTTAAATTGCGAGTAATGTGTCGACTGATTAAGAAAATAAATATTGAACCTGAAATAAGTGCAATAACCCCAGCAAGAATAAGAATGATAATCGTTTGATTGAGGCTACTGTTAGCATTTGTAACCGCTCCTGATTGTTCTGCTTGCATCAATTCAATCAGTTCTTCAACATACTCTACGGTCGTATTTCTTAAAATCGTTGACTGCCGGCGAAGTAGCGAATCGTCAATTGAAATCGATTCATTTAATAAAGTGTCGGCAATATTTTCAAACATTTCATTAATGCGATCATCATTATCTTTTATATTTGTAAATAATTCCTTTTCTTTTTCGGTTCGCATATGTGGTTCTAAATTTTCAACAATTTCATTAAATTCTTCGGTTGTTTCTGCATATAATTCTATGTATACATCATTTTCGGCAATAATTAAGTCAGCCATCTGTGTATCTTTCGTTTGAAAAAGTGAGGCTAATTTGGACATCTCGTTCGCACGTAGACTTTCTTCTTCAATAGCTTTAATGTCATCGCCTGCAACCGATAAAAAGTATAAGACAACACTACCTGTGAGAAAAAACAATACCGCCGAAATAATAAAAGCAACTAAATATTTTTGACCAATTTTAATGTTGGGCATCACAAAAATACTCGCTTGCTTTTTTGCTTTCTTCTTAGGTTGTTTTTTCTTTGGCTGTTTTTTCTTCTGTTGTAAGTTTAGTTTGTTATCCGATTGCTTATTTAACTGTTTTACTTTTTTCTTTGGTTCGCCATTTTCTTTTAATTCCTCTTTTTTTGACATATAATTCCTCCTTCTATATAAGGCGAAAGTATTGCAAATGGTAAAGGGGTTACACAATCTTATGTTTTACATCGGCTTAAAGTACTAAATTTTAAATGACAATTTTATTATAACAGTAAATGTCAAACAAGTATACGACATTCCATTTTGTTTCCAAAAATCTCATGCTATACTTAAGTTATCAGTGTTATATATATTGAAAGTTGGAAAATGATGAGAAAAGGTTTTGCAATAGGTATTTATTTTTTTATGTTGCTTGTTCCTTTCTTTTGGGGCGGAGCATTTGTAGCAGCTGAGCATATTATTACGGAAGTACCTCCGTTAATTGCTGCGGCTTTTCGGTTTTTAATGGCTGGGTTGCTGTTAGTCATTATTTTATTTATTCAAGGGAAATTTAACGTGCAAGCCGTTAAAAAGCAATGGCTAGCAATGGCATTAATGGGAGTTACAGGTATATTTGGCTATAACCTTTTCTTTTTTTATGGATTACAAACGACTTCAGCGATCAATGGTTCATTAATTATCGCAACTACGCCTGCATTTATGACACTCGGCGCTGTTGTCTTTTTTAAAGAACGGTGGAATAAATATGTTGGCTTCGGTCTTTTATTATCTTTTATAGGTGTGATCATCGTTCTATCACAGGACCATTTACACGTATTATCTCAATTAGATATTAATAAAGGAGATTTGTTGTTCGTTTTTGGGTTAATTTGTTGGGTGAGTCATGGTTTACTTGGAAAAATAGCGATGCAAGATGTTTCACCGATTGTTGTGACAGCATTTTCTACATTACTTGGTGCGCTTTTGTTAAGTTTAGCGACGATACCTAATCGTTCAGATTGGCAATCACTTTTATTCATGTCAAAACAAAGTTGGCTTGAGATGGTCTTTATGATCGTTTGTTCTTCTGTATTAGCTTTTTTCATTTGGAACTTTGGCATTCAACAAATTGGTGCAAGTCAAGCGAGTATATATATGAACCTTGTACCGATTAATACAGCCCTGTTAGCTGTTTTTGTTTACCAATCACCCATATTATATTCACAAATTATCGGTATGTTTATTGTCATTGTCGGCGTTTATTTTGTAACGATTCATCAGTATTTTATTACCCAGCGGCAACGACGGTCAAAACCATCAAAAAATAATTAAGGAGCGCATGTTATGACACATGATATTAATAAGCGTAAAACAGAACATATTCGCATTTGTTTAACAGAAAATGTTGAGGGGGTTAATAAATCAACAGGTTTAGAAGGAATTTCATTTTTACATAATGCCCTCCCGGAAATCGACTTCTCCGAAATAACGTTAGAAACAAACTTTTTAAATAAGCCATTACAAGCCCCTTTTCTTGTCAGTTCAATGACGGGCGGGTCAGATTTAGCAACGACAATTAATATAAATTTAGCAAAGGCTGCTGAAGAAAAAGGTTGGGCGATCGCTTTAGGTTCAACCCGAGCACTTGTTGAAAGTGATGCTTATGAAGAATCTTTTTTAATTCGCAAACATGCACCAACTGTCCCATTGATCGCTAATTTAGGGGCTGTACAGTTAAATTATGGTTATGGTGTCGAAGCGTGTCAAACGATCCTCGATAAAACAGAAGCAGATTCACTTGTGCTCCATCTCAACAGTTTACAAGAAGTTGTGCAAGATGGCGGCGATTTGAACTTTGCCAATTTGTTACCTAAAATCCAAAAAATTTGCCAATCACTTGATGTTCCGGTTGGCGCTAAAGAAGTTGGCTTTGGAATTGATGGGGTAGTCGCTGAAAAATTGTATGATGCTGGCGTATCTTATATTGATGTTGCTGGTGCCGGTGGAACCTCATGGAGTCAAGTTGAAAAATTACGCACCGAAGATCCTTTAAGAGAGGCCGCTGCGGAAGCCTTTAACAATTGGGGAACACCGACAAAGGATTGTATCGTTTCGGTGAAAAGTAAGTTACCGGAAGTACCGATTGTTGCAAGTGGTGGTATGAAAACAGGACTTGATGCAGCCAAAGCGATTACAATTGGTGCAAACATCGTCGGCTATGCGCGGCAACTCCTGCAAGCGGCTACAGAATCAGTTGACAATGTCTTAAAAACGATGGAGCAAATTGAACTTGAGCTGAAAATGACAATGTTTGGTATTGGGGTAAAAACGATTACCGAATTACAACAAACGAAACGTGTCTCGATTATGGGCCGTTCCCTCCTGGATGAATCATAAGTCTAAAAAAATGCTTTTAGAAACGTTTTTTGTAAGAGATCTTCTAGTCATGAAATAATTTACTTTTTTGTTTATGGATATTTACAAAAAACCTCCAAAGACTAATCACAAACAGTAGTCAAAGGAGAGTTTAAATGGATAAACATATTTCTGAAAGTAGCGATTACAAATATATTCCTATGACATCAATTAATAGTCAGACGGGAAAAGAAGTAACCGATGATCTTTACTACTACACTGATCAAATTGTAAATATATGTTTTATTGGCCAACGAAATAGCGATGATTGGGTGTTAATTGATACGGGATTGCCTTATGCTGCAAAGGAAATTATTGCAATTGCTGATCGTCGCTTTGGGGAAGGTAGTCAGCCAAAATGTATTATTTTAACGCATGGCCATTTTGACCATGTAGGCGGCGCTGTTGATTTAGTTAAGAAATGGCAAGTTCCTATTTATGTTCATGAATTAGAATTACCTTATGTGACCGGTAAAACGGCATATCCAATCCCTGATGCCTCGGTTGAAGGGGGTCTATTAGCTAAGATATCACCAATGTATCCGAATGAACCGATTAATTTAGGTGAGTATGTGCATACATTACCAAATGATCATACAGTTCCTGAACTTCCCGATTGGCAATGGATTCACACACCCGGTCATAGCCCAGGCCATATTTCTTTATTTCGTGAGCAGGATTCGCTGCTGTTATCGGCTGATGCTTTTATTACAGTTAAACAAGACTCATTTTATAATGTTCTGTTACAAATGCCGGACGTCAATGGACCACCAAGATATTTAACGACTGATTGGGATCAAGCAAAAGAATCGGTCAAAACTTTATGGAAATTACAACCCGAAACCGTTGTTCCTGGGCATGGCATGATGTTAACAGGTGATAACTTAAAAGATGGATTAGATCGTTTAGTCAATAACTTTGATGAGATAGCGATACCAAAGTATGGTCGTTATGTAGACGAACAAACAGACAAACATTAACTGTTAAGTTGGTAAAAAATACATTTATAATGTAAGCACAATAGATCATTTATTTTTAGAGCTATGCTACAATGTTTACAGAATCGGGGTGTGTATGATGAAAGTTGAAATTTGGTCTGATTTTATTTGTCCAAAAAGCTATTTAGGTAGACAACGTTTTTTGGAAGCTGTTGACCAATTCCCGTACCGTAAACATGTCGTCATTGAAAGTAAAAGTTATTTATTAAATCGACACGGTAATCGTAAACAAATTGAAAACTATTTGAATCATGCGGCAAGTTCAGATAATGATCAGTATGCTAGGGCTTTGCGAATTAAAAATGACACATTAAATCAACCGAATACATTAACAGCCCATCGACTCGTTCATTTTGCGAAAACGAAAGCAAAAGATCTTCAATTCGTTGATAAAATTTTCCATGCCCATTTTGTTGAACAAAAACTGATTGATGACTCAAAAACACTTCTCTCAATTGCCCATAATTGTGGCTTTTCTTTTGAAGAAGTTGAGTCGATTTTAATGACGAGCAAATACCGTCGTCAAGTAGACATTGACCAAGATGAAGCAGACCAAATGGGGGTCGCTGAATTACCTTTTATTGTGATTAATGAAATGTATGCTGTTTTGGGAACTTACTCTGTGATGGAGTTTTTAAACATTTTAACTGACATTTGGGAAGAAATTAAAGATCAACCACGTTACAAGTTATGTAAAACAAAAGCACAAACATCATTTTGCACGGGCGATCATTGCGAATAATGATAACAATACTTCATTTAAAAAAGCGACGGCTAACCCCGTCGTTTTTTTGCTCGCTTTATTATAAAAAGTACTCGTATTTTCGGATTAATGATAATAACTAGAGCCATTTAAATCACTTAAAGTTTTTTTAATAGAAAGCTAATCATTTAGGATAAAGTGATTGCCCGGTCTATGTATATGTGCTATACTCAACGTAGATCTAATTGATAATGAATATCATTCCTAATTAGATTCATAATTAGGTAATAATTATTATCGTTTATTAAAGGCAAAGGACATATTTATGA
>DATGTA010000161.1:0-3028 GCA_035302085.1 Bacillota bacterium | reverse complement strand
AGTAAAATAAAAGTTGGAATTATCGGGTATGGAAACTTAGGTCGAGGTACAGAACATTCGATTAATCAACAGCCAGATATGGAATTAGTCGCTGTTTTTTCCAGACGAAATCCACAAGATGTTCAGACATTTAGTGAAGCTGTTAAAGTCGTTCATATCGATGAGGTAGAATCGTATCAAGATAAAATTGACGTGATGATTCTTTGTGGGGGGTCAGCACATGATTTACCAGAACAAACGCCACATTTTTCGAAAATGTTTAATACAGTTGATAGTTTTGACACACATGCAAATATTCCGGAACATTTTGCCAAAGTCGATCAAGTAGCTCAGGAGAACGAAAAAGTTAGTGTTATTTCTGTTGGTTGGGATCCTGGTTTGTTTTCTGTCAATCGAGTCATGGCTGAAGCAATTTTACCTAAGGGTGAAACATATACGTTTTGGGGGAAAGGGTTGAGTCAAGGTCATTCGGATGCCGTTAGACGTGTAGCAGGTGTGAAAGATGGTGTTCAATATACGCTTCCATCCGGAAAAGCGATTGAAGAAGTTCGTTCGGGGACAAATCCAGATTTATCAACAAGTGATAAACATGAACGAGTGTGTTACGTAGTGGCTGAAGATGGAGCCGATCAAAGTTCTATTGAAGAAAAGATCAAGTCGATGCCTAATTATTTTGATGAATACGAAACGACTGTCCATTTTATAACTGAAGAAGAGTTAAAAGAGAATCACTCCGCAATGCCACATGGTGGTTTTGTCATTCGTAGTGGACAAACGAGTGATGTCAATAATAACCAAATATATGAATTTAGTTTAGCATTAGATAGTAACCCGGAATTTACAGCAAGTGTTTTAGTTGCTTATGCACGGGCTGCTTATCGATTACACAAAGAAGGCATAACAGGTGCACAAACGATTTATGATATTGCACCTCGCTATATTTCGCCATTATCAAATGAAACGTTACGTAAAAAATATTTATAATTAATAGATTGTACTCTCTGTAGCATACGAAAATTATGAAAAGGAAAAAAACGTCTCTTAGCTGGAGACGTTTTTTTACATTAATGATCTGTTTGATGGTTACTTGAAGTTGCCTCGGTCATCTGTTGCCAAATAGACCCTTTTGCTTGGTAACCGCCTTTAATTCGTTCTAATGCTAAATTTATTTGTAGACGCACTTCAAATTCTGGATCATCTTGAGCGGCTTCAAGGGCAGGAATGGCTGACTCGTCACCAACTTCATATAAAAACATTGCTGCACGCCAACGGACAATACGGTTGTCATCTTTTAATGTGTCAATCATCTCTGGCATCGCTTCGATATATCCTAAATCTGACAAACAATCACCAGCTGTACGCCGCACATTAGCTGCAGAGTCTTTGAGAGCTTTGTATAAATATGGTAAAACTGCTTTATCGTCAATCATTCCTAAATAAGCGGTCGCAAGTCGACGCACGGATGAGCGTTCATCATCTAAAGCTTTATCAAGCACAGGGAGATCATCAACTGTCGGTTCGACCATCCGATCAAGGGCAGCATAACGCTTTCGCCAATCAGGGTCATTAAGCATTTCTAGAGTTACTTTTTCTGACATTAAATCACGTCGTTTCTTCTCACCATCGGCTTGAAAGGCAAGTTTAACTAATTTATTTAATCGTTCTTCATCATAGCTTGCTGCAAGTTCCTCAACGACAATGTCACTAATTTTCTCAAGCGAACCATAACGGACACCTTGCTCGACCCACTCACGCTCCATAATAATATTCGGGGATGATGGGGCAGCTTCCATCGCAGCTTCAGTGAAAATTTTTGGTAAACCGACACGTCTTTCTTCTTGCCCATCATGTAGTTTGACTTGTAATGGAATCCCACGAAACATTTGGAAAAAAACCTGTATGGCACCAAATGAGGTATCCTCATCTGATGTATGTGCTGGTAAAAATTCTAAAGTGTTTTCCTTTTCTTCGGTGCCAAGAACGTTGCGGACATCAGGTAAAATTTCTTCCCAAGGAGTTCGAGGATGGCGAGCAATTGTGATAAAGTCAACCACACGGTAAATGTTAATAATGCCATCGATTGCTAATAAATTTTTAATATATTGTGGTGCATCTGATAAGTCATCGGTTGATTTATAATTTAATGTTTCACCATCGGCAAGTCGCTCAGAAACATTTATTTTCATTGAATGTGGACTTGGCGTTGGTTCAATTGAAGTAATTCTCATTTTCGTCACCTCTACAATCTATTTAACATAAATTTTAACAAACATGTGATAAATACGCTAATGTTCGAGGATTGAGCGATTCACATTTTTTAGCTGACTGAGCATGCATTGGACAAAATTTTTATTGAAAATAATCATATAAGTTATTTGTCGGTTCATTCATACGACATTTATCGCAAATGAGAAAAGCGTTCCCATTTTTCGTTATTTGTGCCAAACGAGTCCCGCAAATCAAAAATGCGTTCTGACTTTTTATGATTTGTGCCAAACGAGTCCCGCAAATGTAAAATGCGTTCCCATTTTTCGTTATTTGGGCCAAACGAGTCCCGCAAGTGCCAAATGCGTTCCGACTTTTCATGATTTGTGCCAAACGACTCTCGCAAATGTAAAATACGTTTCCATTTTTAATGTTTTCAGCAAAAGTGGGATCGTAAAACAAAAATGCATTCTGACTTTCCGTGAATTAGCTAAAACGACTCTCGCAACAACCTTTGCAACGATCGATTTCATAATATATGACACTATTTCTATATTGAATGGTTTGTATTAATATTTCAATGGATGATCATGACCCAGCTTATCTATACTTTCGCAAAAATTCGCCCATTGTCTAGTTAAAAACAATTTCCAGTTTTTTCAAGATTGGTCGTTAATCATCGTCATTTTCATTTTAATACATCATCAAGGAAAACAGCGATCCGAGGTTAAATTGTTTGGTAATCACCGTAATATTCATTTGCATAAGGTTTCTACCTTTTGTATAGTGGTAATGTTTGATATGATATAAGGAACGAAGGTAA
>DATGTA010000160.1:0-7549 GCA_035302085.1 Bacillota bacterium | reverse complement strand
TACGTTACACTTAATCATATGTCATTAAGTAGATTTTATTTTTGATGGATGTGGTACACAAATGATTATACAATTAAGCAATATTTGTAAAGCTTACGGTGCAGAAGATATTTTAACGAATATATCAATTCAAATTCGTCGCAATGATCGAATCGCGATTGTCGGTCGCAATGGTTCGGGAAAATCAACATTATTAAAAATCATCGCGAAAAAAGTGCCTTATGACTCTGGGGATATTTTCCAACCGAAAGATATGACAACCGGTTATTTGCCCCAACAATCGTCATTACATTCGAAGCGAACGATTTGGGATGAAATGCTTACGGTTTTTAGCGACATTCTTTTACTTGAAAAGAAATTACAAACAATTGAACAACAAATGAAACAAACAAACTCTAAGACTCATGATCTATTGCTCACCGAATATGACAGGCTCCAACAAACGTTTGAAAGGCAAGGCGGATATACATATGAAACATTGATTAAAACTATTTTGTCAGGTTTAAATTTCCAAGAAAATATGTATGATCAAAAAATTAACACATTAAGTGGTGGACAAAAAACCCGTTTAGCGCTCGGAAAGTTATTATTACAATCCCCTGATCTGCTTATATTAGACGAGCCGACGAACCATTTAGATATTCATACATTAGCATGGTTAGAAAACTATTTACAAAGCTATCAAGGGGCCATTGTACTCGTTTCACACGATCGTTACTTTTTGGATCGAACCGTCGATACGATTTATGAAATTGAACAGCAATCGATTAAAAAATATGCTGGCTCTTACACAAAATTTACTGAGCAAAAGGAGAAGGATTATGAGCTTGAACTTGCCGCCTATGAACAACAACAAGCAGAAATAAAACAGATGGAAACATTTATCGAAAGAAATATTGCTCGAGCATCCACATCAAATCGAGCTAAAAGTCGACGCCGACAACTTGAAAAAATGGAACGATTAGCTGAACCGATTAAAAACGATGCTTCAGCACGTATGTCATTTACAACAAAGCGAAAAAGTGGGTTTGATGTTTTAAAGTTAACAGATATTGCTTTTAACTATCCAGCTCAAGAGCAACCATTGTTTGCAAACGTTCAATTACACGTCAGACGTGGTGATCGTATGGCTCTTGTTGGTCCAAATGGTGTTGGGAAATCAACATTACTTAAAGTGATCACAGGTGCCTTGCAAGCAACCCATGGAAAAATTGATGTTGGAACAAATGTTACAATCGGCTATTTCGATCAAGAACAAGCTAATCTTACATCAACAAAAACAGTATTAAATGAACTATGGGATGATTTTCCAAATACGGATGAAAAAGATATCCGTACAATACTAGGCAACTTTTTATTTACGGGTGATGATGTATTGCAACCAGTAAGTACATTAAGTGGTGGTGAAAAAGCAAAGCTCGCTTTAGCTAAGCTATTTATGCAACGAGCAAATTTGCTCATTTTAGACGAACCGACAAACCATTTAGATATTAATAGTAAAGAAGTGTTGGAATCAGCTTTACAAAATTTCCCTGGAACAATTATATTTGTCTCACATGATCGTTATTTTATTAATAAAATTGCTAGCCAAGTCATCGATATGCAACAAGATGAACTGACACTTTACTTAGGCAATTACGATTACTTTATGAATAAAAAAGCAGAAGAAGAGGAACGTGAAGCCTTACGAGGTAAATTGGCAGAACACCAACCAACTAAATCTCGTAAACAACAATTTGAGCTAGCAAAGCAACGTGAACGAGAGAAACGCCGTTATGAAAGAAAGATCGCTTCGCTTGAAAACGAAATTACTCAATTAGAACAGACGATGGCTCATTTAGAAAGTAAAATGACGGATCCCGAAATATATAATGATCATGAAAAATCATATCAATATATGAATAAAACAGAAAATATTCGCCAAACGATTGACCAGCTCATGGAACAATGGGCAGACTTACAAGAAAAAATGAGCTAACGACTAATCTGTCTATTAGCTCATTTTTTATTTAAATAAATAATCATTTTGAATATCATATTCAACGGCTACCCGATAAACGAGCGCATACCCAATCATCGTCGATAAAATCGAACTTCCCCCATAACTTACTAAAAGAAGTGGAATACCAGTAATTGGCATAATTCCGATTGTCATTCCTATATTTTGAAAGGTATGGATTAACATTAAACTCATAAATCCAAAACAAATATATGCCCCAAATTCATTAAATTTATATATTTGTAACCCTAACGTTACAAGTTTATAAAGCAATAAAAAGTAAAGTAAAATGACAAGAGCTGCACCGATAAAACCGAAGCTTTCACCAATCACTGAAAATATAAAATCCGTATGTGCCTCAGGTAAATAAACTTGTAAACTCCTCATTCCTTTACCAAATAATTGTCCCGAACCGACTGATTGTAAGGATCGGTCTATTTGGAACGTATCGCTAACAGATGTTGGATCAAACCATGTTAGGACACGATTAATTTGGTGCCGTTTAATTCCGATTACTTCAAAAGCAAAATCTGGAAATTTAATAATTAAGCCAACAAGTGCACCGGCAACAGCAGAAATTGTAGCCATTAATAGACCAATCATTTTCCAATCGATCCCTGAAAGTAAAACAATTACACTTCCAATAAATAAAATAACGAGAGATGTTCCAAGGTCTGGTTCAGTAATAATAAACAAAACCGGCAATGCCGTTACTACAACTATTTTTAAAAGAAGAAAAAGGTCTGTCTTAAATGATGTTTGTTTATACTTTTCCTTATGACGACTCACTAATGCTGCTAGGTAGACGATCAACCCTATTTTCGTAAATTCTGATGGCTGAATTGAGAGCGGAATCCCAAATTCTTTAAAATTAAACCAACTTTTGGCATCATTAAATCTTGGAGCGATCGTTTCTGGACTCACATATAAAGCGACAAGTAGTAAAACACCGAAAATATAAATATATATACTTACTTTATAAATTTGCTCAAGATCGAAAAATTGAAAGCTCACTAAAACAAACGTACCTGCAACATACCAAACCGCTTGTTGTAAGACGAAGTTTTTTCCAGCGTATTGATCGAGTTGCTGAGCATTATATATGGCTAATAAACTAACTCCTAAAAAAAGAATTAGAAGAATGATTAAATCTGTTTGTAAATAATGTGATTGTTTATTTGGCATGTCATCTCATCCGTTCATCATATTAACTGCAAAACTACCCGACTTCTAATTCTTAACAAATGTTTTATCTCATTATCTAAGGGGTAATGATGGATGGGCATTCATATCCCATGCGGAACGATAACCTTGTTCATAAGCAATCGTTCCCGCTGCAGCAATCATCGCTGCATTATCTGTACATAAATAAAGTGGTGGAATTAATAATTGAAACTTTTCATGAGCGAACTTTTCTTCAAGGGCAAATCGAAGCCCTTGATTAGCTGCCACACCACCTGCAACGATAACTTGTTGTACATCATATTGTAAAGCTGCCCGATATGTTTTTTCAACATGAACATCGATCACACTTGCTTGAAAACTTGCGGCAACATCTTCTTTAATGATTTCTTCCTCACGTTGCTTAGCATTGTGAAGATAATTGTTGACTGCAGATTTCAAACCACTAAAGCTAAAATCATAACGATCCTTATCGAGCCAAGCCCGTGGAAATTCAATCGTCGGTTGACCATGCTCAGCCAATTGATCAATGTGGGGGCCACCTGGATAAGGCAACTTTAGCATTCGGGCAACTTTATCAAACGCTTCTCCCGCTGCATCATCAAGTGTTTCCCCGAGTAATTCATAATCGCCATGTCCTCTCATTAAAACGAGTTCCGTATGACCACCTGAGACAATTAATGATAATAGTGGAAAGGAAAATTCTTGTTGCAAACGATTCGCATAAATATGGCCTGCAATATGATGAACACCAATGAGCGGTTTTTGTTTCGCAAAAGCTAATGCTTTCGCCGCACTAATACCGACAAGCAAAGCACCAACAAGTCCCGGCCCCTCAGTCACAGCAATCGCATCAATATCATCCCATGTAACATCTGCTTGTTCAAAAGCTTCTTCTAAAACGATCGTCATTTGCTCGACATGGTGTCTTGAGGCAATTTCTGGGACGACACCACCAAATCTTTGATGACTTTCAATCTGTGAGGCCACAACATTACTAAGCAATGTGCGACCATTTTTAACAATCGCCGCTGCCGTTTCATCACAACTCGTTTCTATACCTAATATCATAACATCTTTTGTCATTGTAAATTCACCCACATAATTAACGCATCTTCTTTGTTATCTACATAATAGTTTTTCCGCATGCCACCAGGCACTAGACCATATTTGCGATACATTTTTTGTGCAGCGATATTTGATACACGAACTTCTAATGAAAAACGGACGACATTTTCGCCAACCGCATAATGAAGTATATAGTTAAACAATTTTTCCCCGAATTGACGGCGCCTAAAGTCCGGATCAATCGCTATATTCGTCACTTGTGCATCATCCATGACAATCCATAAACCAGCAAAACCGACTATTTGTTCTTTAAAAATAAGCACGAAATAATGAGCATAATTATTGTTGTTCAATTCATGCGCAAATATTTTTTTAGGCCATGGTGCTGAAAAAGATGCTTGTTCAATTTTTAATACAGTTTTTAAATCAGCTTGCTCCATTTTTCGAATCAAAACATCACTCATTCATTCGCACCCTTTTGTTCACGCCATTTTGCCTCTGCTTCTGCCAGGCGTAAATAATTAGGGATGAGCGTATGAACGTTTGTTTCGTTCTCAGGAATACTTGCTAACGCTAAATGCGCCGGTTGAATAATATTATATGATTCACTAGCAAATAAAGCATTCCTACCTAATGCCTCTTCAATCATTTCTTTATATAGTGAAATGCTTGGACTTAAAAAAAGAATTTTCTCGTTTAATGCAACAAGCTTTTCTAACCATTTGCTCATCGCAATGTTTTGTTCATCCTTTACATGTACTAAATGACCATCTGATGATTTGAAAAGACCTGTATATATCCGTTCTCTACGGGCATCAAAAAATGGACTAATTAAATAAGGTGAAAAAATGGCTTGATAAGCGAGCGCACGAATGCTAGAAACTCCTTCAATAGGCAATTTAAGTGCCCAAGCGAGTGTTTTAGCTGTTGTTAACCCAATTCTAACTCCTGTATATGAACCTGGACCTTTTGCGACAACAATTTTTTCCAAATCTTGTGGTGTCCAATTTACTTCTTCCATTAGGTCAACAATTGCGGGCATTAAACGTGTGGCATGTCCTTTACGCAAATTCGTCGTATATTGCCCAATGATTTGACCGTTTTTTAAGAGAGCAACCCCTAGCACTTGATCAGATGTGTTAATCGCTAGTAAATTCATAACTAAAACTCCTTATCAATTATTCCTTGAACTGCTCATTTAATTGTTCAATGACTAAATGAAAATTATTTCCTTGGGCAACAAAGTCCATTTGACGTGTCTGATCATCGATGTAATGAATCGTAATTTGTAACCATTCATCAGGTAAAAAATCTTCAATAAACTGGGCCCATTCAACAACAGTTATCCCTTGATTAAAAAAATATTCATCAAAGCCAATATCTTCTGCGGAATCTTCTAAACGATAAGCATCAATATGATAAAATGGATATTTTTTTCCCATATATTCTTTAATAATTGTAAACGTTGGGCTCGTCACTGTTTGTTTAACGCCTAATCCTTTAGCAATTCCTTTGGCAAAAGTCGTTTTACCCACGCCTAGATCGCCCTCTAATGTTATGGTCATTCCCGGTCGTAATAAATGAGCGAGTTGTTGAGCTACTTTTTTTGTCTCTGCTTCACTCGTTGTTTTCAATGTAAGCTTATCCACGTCTCCACCTACTTTAAATGAATGTACCCTTCTTTTTTAAGTAATTTTAAACGATCATTGACCATCAAGAAAACATGTCCTGTTGTTTTAGCCAGTCGATTATTAACAGAACCAATTTTAGTCACTTTTGTGTTTGTTGCTTGACCAATTTGTTGAACTTTTGGCCAATCTTCTTTTGCAACCGTACCAACGAGTTCAAAATCTTCTCCGCCAAAATATATCCATTGAGTCATAAGTTCATCTGAAAATTGCGCAAGGTCCTTATGTGTTGGCATTAAATGATCTTTGATGCTAATATTTACCTTCGAGGCTTCTGCAATTTCATAAAGCTCATTTACAATTCCATCACTAATATCATTTAAACATAAACGTTTTATATTCGATAATGCCTTAATAAAAGCAACTCGCGGTTCTGGTAATCGATGCCTTTGTATGAAGTACTTTTGATTTTGCACCGTTAAATTATTTTTAAGCGTATGTAAACCCGCTTGTGAATCCCCTAAAGTTCCCGTAGCGAATACGATATCTTCATCTTTTGCATGATTGCGGTAACGAATACGATCGTTTGATACATATCCGATGACAGTGACTGATATCGTAAATTCTTTTCCAGAAACAGTATCGCCACCAATTAAATCCATATGATATTTTTTAGCAAATGTATTCATTCCTTGGAAAACAGCTTCAATGTCGATTGTTTTCCATTGTTTTGGAATAATAATTGAGACAAGATAAAAAACAGGGAGCGCCCCCATGGCTACAAGGTCACTGACAGATGCAGCTAAACTACGATATCCCATATGAAAAGTGGACATTGTTTCTTTTGTGAAATGGATATTTTCAACAAATGTATCAACTGCTGTTACAATGTCTTTATTCGCTTGGGCGAAAACTGCACCATCATCTCCTATCCCTTTAATTAACGTCGATTGTTGATAATAATTTTGTTTGATCATATCAATTAAACGAAATTCATCCATTTGCTAATCTCACCTTCTCGTTAAGTTCATAATAGCAAATCCAATTTAAAAAAGAAAAGATTAGTTAAACGATTTAATTGACTTTAGACGTCATTACTAATTAAGCTATTTTGTAAAAATATTTAGCCCAGTTTAATTGTTATCATTCTTTCAACTACTTAATTCATCGCACATTTTTTATTATCGGGAAAATTATTCATTGAATCCTATTTTATCTTGTTTTTAATAAAATAAAAAAACATGATTTCATCATCGAAACCATGTGTGTAAATTACTATTCATATAATAATGGCGGTCTGGACGGGACTCGAACCCGCGACCTCCTGCGTGACAGGCAGGCATTCTAACCAACTGAACTACCAGACCGTTAAGAAAATTGGTTGCGGGGATAGGATTTGAACCTATGACCTTTGGGTTATGAGCCCAACGAGCTACCAGACTGCTCCACCCCGCGATGTATTTTACAATGATCAACTCAGCATTACAAGTATACAATATTTTACTGTAAAAGACAAGTATTAATGTAATTATTATACCTTCAAAACTAAATAAGAGTGGCATCTACAACGACATATTTAAAGTTAATTAAGTCCTCGATCGATTAGTATTCGTCAGCTTCACATGTTACCATGCGTCCACTTCGAACCTATCAACCTTATCATCTTTAAGGG
>DATGTA010000159.1:0-5746 GCA_035302085.1 Bacillota bacterium | reverse complement strand
GTTTAAGCCAGCTTCACGTAACTGATCAATCGTTTCTTCACCATTACTTTCATGGGCTAAGACAAGATCAGGTTCAAGGGATAACATCAGTTCAACATTTAATTCCATGCCACCAACTTGTTCAATATCAAATACTTCTTCTGGATAATTATCATGTTCAGATACACCAACAATTGCCTCACCAAGTCCTAAAGCAAAAGCCATTTCTGTATTGCTCGGCATAATCGAAACGATACTTTCTGGTTCTTCATCTAATGTTACTTCTTCACCCGAACTATCAGTTACCGTTACAGGAAAATCAGTAACGTCCTCATCTGTTTCATCCGTTTCTTCAGTGACTTCTGATGTCGCATCTTCATTTGGTTCGACATCATTTTCTTCTGTTGCATCACCGCAACCCGCTACAAGCCCAACAATAATTAACAGGGCAATGAGCCATTTATGCAAATGTTTCATCGAACGTTCCTCCTCATTATGATCAAATAAAAAAACATCTCTTAAAATCGAGATGTGTGAAAGGTTCTCATAAGTATCCAGTTATCTTGTAAACCTGTTTCATACACCCCCTATCCACGTAGGCTTTGGCATATTAAGAATAAGACAGGTCTCCTGGCTCATGGATCAACGTCACTACACCTTCCCATTCTCAAAAAGAACAGTGGTTTATTGTAGTCACATTCCATTGACAGTGGCGGGACCGCGTTGGATTTTCACCAATCTTCCCTATTAAGTCTAAAATAAGACATCTTATTCAAATGACATATTAAATTGTTTTTAATAAATGTGTCATTGTCTATTTATATTGCCAACACATGCTGATTTAATCATAAATGATAAAAAGAAAGTTCTCAAGTACAACCCTAAAAACAAGGTAAGTCATCGTTCGTTTGGTCGATTGAAATGACACTACCTTGTTATAAGCATGATACGGTTATTCAATTTTTTCAATATGCTTAATGACTAACATCTCGCCATCTTGATAATACGTATAGGTAACCTCATCGCCGGGTTCTAAATCGGTCACTAAATCACGGGCATCCATCGTTAATTGGTACGCTGCCCAACCTTCCTCAACTTCATCTGTTTCAATTTCAATTGTATGCGGATCGGCTTGGCCAACGAATGTACCTGTCAAAATCGTTTCTGATTCAGGGTCATTTGACTCGTTCGCTTGTTCGGAAGATTCATTGTTAGCTTCATCATCGGTATTTGTTTCATCTGAAGATTCAGAGGTTGAATCATCTGCTGAGTCCTCACTATCACTTGATGGGTCATCATTTTCAGGTTTCTGCTCCTCATCTTCTAATGCACCATTTGATTCATCAACCGGTTTTTCTTGCTCCGTGTCTTCTGATGTTCCACAGGCGGTAAATAACATTAACCCGAGCAGTAACACAAACATTATGAGTCTTTTCATCGTTAAAATACCCCTTTACAATATATTCGTTCCAACGGATGTTAATGATAGCGTACCACACAATTTTATAAACATAAAGATTATCTAAACTAAACGTTTTAACGGTATTATTTATTTTTTTGTTTTAACAAATGGCGCGCTGAAATGCCTGGTTCCGTCATTTCTGAAGGATTTAAGATTTGCTCAAGTTCTGCTTTCGTTAATAAACCTTTTTTCTCGCAAATTTCTCGAATGGATGCACCTGTCCGGTAGGCTTCGGTGGCAACTTCGGTAGCTTTTTCATAACCGATATGTGGGTTTATTGCCGTAATAACCCCTAAACTTTTATTCATATTTTCTTCGAGTTGCTCACAGTTGACAGTAATCCCCTTAATCCCATGTTCGGTAAAAACGTTGATGACATTTGTCATAATTTTAATCGAGTCGATGAGCCGATAAACTAAAACAGGTTCCATCACATTTAATTCAAATTGCCCGGCTTCCGATGCTAAAGTGACGGTATGATCATTACCCATCACTTGAAAAGCGACTTGATTGACAACTTCTGCCATCACTGGATTTACTTTACCAGGCATAATTGAAGATCCTGCTTGGCGAGCGGGTAAAGTTATTTCATTTAAGCCAACCTTTGGGCCTGATGCGAGTAATCGCAAATCATTAGCCACTTTTGACATATTCACCATACAAATTTTTAAAGTAGCTGATAATGTCGTATATGCATCCGTATTTTGAGTGGCATCAACTAAATGTGGTGCCTGTTCTAATGGTAGTCCACTATTTTCACGTAAATAAGCGACAACTTTTTTAATATATAATGGATCGGCATTTAAACCTGTCCCAACAGCTGTCCCACCCATATTGATCGGATATAAATATTTTTTGGCATCATTAATCCGCTCAATATCTCGCTTAAGTGCATGAGCATATGCTTCAAACTCTTGTCCTAAACTCATCGGCACCGCATCTTGTAAATGTGTGCGACCAATTTTTAAATGCTCATAAAATTCCTGTGCTTTTTTCGTATATGCGTCATGAAGTTTGTTCATTTCCGCTAATAAATGTTCAATTTTCGTTAACATCGTCATATGGTTAGCCGTTGGAAAAACATCATTTGTTGATTGCGCCATGTTCACATGTGTTGTTGGGCTAATTTTGTTATAATTCCCTTTTCTTTCGCCGATTAGTTCAAGGGCTCGATTGGCGATCACTTCATTCGCATTCATATTGCTTGATGTTCCTGCCCCACCTTGAACAGGGTCAACGATAAATTGATCATGCCATTTCCCAGCGATAATTTCTGTAGCCGCTTGAATAATTGCTTTCGCTATTTCCTCATTTAAATAACCGAGATCTCGATTCGCTTGGGCTGCCGACTTTTTAACAATTGCAAGTGCCTTAATGGCGTAATGATTCATTTTTTCACCAGTAATCGGGAAATTTTCTAAAGCTCTTACCGTTTGAATGCCATAATAAGCAGTCTCAGGAATCTTTTTCTCTCCTAAAAAATCTTGTTCTGAACGATCGTTAATATGTTCCATATCTCTGACACCTCTTGTCTCATCTCCAACTAGTATGAACGCTTACATGATCCTTTATGATAATTAAACGTTTTGTTCATAAGTTATTTATATGGTCATATTTTAAACAGTTGCTCGTGACAATACAATAGGTGAATGTAACGATTTGATGACTTTTATGAATCAGCGACCGCTAATTTTCCTTTCAGCCAAGCTTTAATCGAGTAGTAACTTAAATAGATGATGAGAGCGATTAAAAAGATCATTTGGAATATCGACAACAATTGATACAATAAATAATTTGTTTCGTCATACATTTGCACCGTTGCGATTGTAAACGCACCTGTTGGGAATAAAAACGCCCACATCGTAATAAAAAATGGTCCTTGGATCATGCGAACAAATTGAATGATTAAATATAGCCCAAGAAACAAAGCTAACCCATAGAGAATTTGGGCAAAAACATCAACTGTTTCTACTGCTGTTGTATATGCGACAAACCCAACGGATGGTGGGGCTAACGCAATAAATATAGACGGTACCATTGGTGGGGGTAATGGTGCGACAAAAAATAGACGATAAAACACAAATACCATATAAACGATACTAAAAAATAAACCGACTGCTAAAAAGAACCAATTAATTTGCTCACTTACATAGGCAAAACCGCCAATCGGAACGACTAAATTTCCGACAATCGGGATAAATGTTGCAGGTGTAAATAACTTTAAATCAAAAGGAGCCTGCCAAAACATTTTCGTTAAAATAGTTAATGTTAATAAAAGTTGCAAGATCATGCCCATTAACCAAAATACAAATGATACATGATACTGAATATTAACAAATAAAACAGCGAGTAATAATAAACTAATAGAAATCGTCGCAAAAAAGTTTACTTTTACTGGATGATTGAAATCTTGTTTAACATTTTCTAAATAACGAAATAAACGATAAATTAAAATACCACCATTTAAAATAAATAAAAGTGTCGTTAAGGTAATAAAAACTGATGATGCAACAGGATTTAATCGATAAATGTCCTCTAAGTTAATGATCGCAATAGTAACCGCAGCAAAACCCATGACACTGGCAAATAAAATGATCGGAAAATAACGTAAACTTTGTTTATTCATGACTATACTTCCTTTCTCAACTTCTCATCAAAACAATCATTTATGAGTAAATATTGATTACTCTAAAGTAATTATACCTATATGGGTATTTAAGTCAAAATATTGCTTTTAGTTTATTCGTTTAGCCATGTTCGTTCATTACCGATTCGTTTCGTAAAACCTAACTTATCAAAAAGCTCGAGGAGTGGTATCAAATTTTTTCGTGATAAATTTAAAACTTCTCGAGCGTTTTGTAACGTGAATGGTTGTTGGTCAGTTGCTTTCGCTAAAACTTCAAGTGATTGTTCAACCGCTTGTCGAGAAATAATCCGTTCATCATCAAACACAAAGGCTTGCTCAGTATCAATTAAATAATGATAAAATTCACGTTGCATATGTTCTGACACTTGATGTTTTTCATTTAAGGCAGCCCATTTAGAAACATCTACTTGTTGTTTAATAAGCTCTTCTTCAACCGCTTGAAATTGTTTTTGCCATTTTTTTGGAACGCTCGGTTCAAAAGAAGCAAGCGATACATAAGCACCAGTCCTTAATAATTCAGCTCTGTTAATTAATTGTTCAATCGTATATTCAATCAGTGTTTTTGGGTACCGATCTACCAATTGTGAGATAAGAACAGCTTTATCTTTTCCAACTCGTAATGGATATTTTTGATGATATTTTGCTAATAATTGTAATAAGTTTTCTTGCACAGTAGAAAAAATCTTTTTTAATGTATATTTATTTCCAGTGACTTGTACGAGCTCACTAGCGAGCGAAGAAAACTGTTCACGTGAGATCGCCGCATCTCGTAATATTTCTTCATCTGATAACAATTGGCGTTCACTTAATAGAGCTACCACACGGTCTTTTGCTGTGCCATCTTTTTTTAACTGTAATTGTTTAATCGTTTCCAACCCAAAACGGTATTTTTCTGCTTGAGGTTCAATAACCCAACCACCACCAATTGTTTCGGCGGGTGTTGGCCGGCGAACGATGAGCCGGTCCCCTCTTGTTGTGACAATTTTTTTGGCTAGTTCAATTTGACAAACGACTTCTTCGGTTTCACCAACTGTTAATTCATTACGGTCGAAAAAAATAATTCGTCCCATCACTTCTGATGTCCCGACAAAAACTTTTACATATTGGCGTTGTTTTAACGGATGACTCATCATTTGTAACGGTGAAAAAGCAATATCGATTCGTTGAGTGACTGAGTAATGATCTGAAGCAACAAGCACATTACCACGTGATATGTCTTGATATGAAACACCTGTTATATTTAAGGCTGCTCGCTGTCCAGCAGTTATTTGCTCACATGTTTCCCGATGACTTTGCATTTGGCGGATCCGGATGTGTTTATTTTGCGGTAATAACAATAATTCATCACCTTGTTGAATCGAACCATTGTAAACCGTTCCACGCACGACAACCCCTTGCCCTTTAACCGTAAAGACATGATCAATCGGTAATCGAAACGGCCCACGATCGATCGTTTTTTTAAACGATGATAAATAATCGATTAAATGTTCTTTTAAAGAAGCAATGCCTCGCATGGATAAACTATCGACGAAATGAGTCGGGGCATCTGCTAAAAAGGTCCCTTGCAAATGTTCATGGGCATCATCGGTGATAAGTGTTAAAAGTTCATCATCAACACGATCTATTTTTGTGATCACGACAAATCCAGCTTCAATCCC
>DATGTA010000158.1:0-4117 GCA_035302085.1 Bacillota bacterium | reverse complement strand
AATGATGGGGAATTTTTCATAGGCCATAGATAGATGAGGTATGATTTGATTAATTATTTTGTTATAGCTGGAAATTTTGGATAATTTACTGAGTTCATATAAAGATATCCTATTAATAAATGTAAGCCAGGACATTTATAGAAAAATTTATGAGTCACTTCAAATCCCTCCATGGTGAAAACAAAAAGCAATTAATCTTATGAGCAAGTTTCTTGTTCTTTTATCAATTGACTAGTAAAGTGATAACTATAAGGAGTTGAATTCCAGATGAAAAAGCATACATTAGGTTCACTTATTTGGTTACGTATCGCCCGCTTTACACATCAAAGTAATTTATTATCAAACGATTTTTTAAAGCAATATGGTCTAACAACTGCACAGTTTGATGTCCTTAATCAAATTTCAATATATCAACCGTTGACACAAAGAGAGTTAGCGGCAAAAGTTACCGTAACCCAGGGTGGGATTTCACGTATGCTCGCTCGACTTGAAAAAGAAGGATTAATTAACAGAAAACAAAACTGGAAGACAAAGACGATTTCTTTAACAAGCGAAGGGCAAGAAAAATTAGAGCAGGCATTTCAAGCACAACTTGCCTTTCAATCAAATTTTTTTGAGAAAACATTAACAGAGGATGAACAAAAAACATTATTATCACTTATGTCACGCTTACAAAAATATAGCGAACAAAAATTAAAGGAAAAAAATTGACACCAATCAGTTGACTAGTCAACTAACAATTGTCTCAAATAGACTAAGGTTAATTGCATAAAATAAATACAATTATGATAAAGGTGGATTACACGATGACATATATAAAAGGGCACCATCATCTATCAATGATTACGAAAAATATTCACGCAAACAATTATTTTTATGAAACGGTTTTAGGATTACGTCGGGTGAAAAAGACCGTGAATCAAGATGATCCAACGATGTACCATTTATTTTTTGGTGACCGCAAAGGAACTCCAGGAACTGAATTAACATTTTTCGACATGCCAATGGCAGGGACAACCCATCGAGGATCAAATGCAATCACAAAAATTGGCCTTGTTGTTGCAAGTGAGCAAAGTTTAATTTATTGGAAAGAACGACTTGATCAATATGATGTTCCTCATGGTGAAATAACGACATATGGTAATCGTCCGGCACTTCACTTTGAAGATCCTGATCGATTGCGGCTTGTATTTGTCGTTGAAGAAAATGATACATTAGATGGCTGGGAAGCATGGGAAAAGTCACCTGTACTAACGGAACACCAAATCCGCGGAGTCGGTCCTGTTGAAATAAAAGTTCGTCGGTTTGATAAAATATTACGAACATTAACGGAAATTTTTCACTATGAAGAAATTCATCGGCAAGAAGAGCAAGTTATTTTACAATCATCACATGGAAATACGTTTAGTGAACTCGTTGTTAAGTTTTTAGATGAGCCGACCGAACGACCTGGACGAGGAAGTATTCATCATTTAGCGATCAGGGCAAAAGATGAAGCAGAACTTCAGCATTGGAACAAGCTCATTAGACAACGTGGTTTCGTCTCTACCGGGATTATCGATCGATTTTATTTTAAAAGTTTATATTTTAGAGAATCAAATGGTATTTTGTTTGAAATAGCAACGGACGGCCCTGGATTCACGATCGATAGTGATCTCGAAACATTAGGCGAAACGATTGATTTACCGCCTGCATTAGAAAGTCAACGGGCTCAAATCGAAGCACAATTAAAACCGATTGAAGGAGAATAAACATGCAAAAATATAAAATAAACCCACAAGAAGGTATGGAATTTGGTATCTATTCGCTAGGTGATCACATTCTAAACCCATTAAATGGCGAAAAACTATCATCACAAGAGCGCATTCAACAAATCATAGACATGAGTCAATTGGCTGAACAGGCGGGACTCGATGTCTTTAGTCTAGGTGAAAGTCATGAAACATACTTCACAACTCAAGCACACACTGTTATTTTAGGAGCAATTGCTCAGGCGACAGAAAAAATAAAACTCGCAAGCTCATCAACCGTTTTAAGTGTACATGATCCCGTTAGAATTTATGAAGATTTTGCGACGATTGATTTAATATCCAATGGTCGAGCAGAAATTATTGCTGGGCGCGGTTCACGGGTTGGGGCACATGAACTATTTGGGGTTGATTTACGTGATTATGAAGCGATTTTTGAAGAAAAATTACATTTATTAACATTAATTAATAATAACGAAGAAATCACTTGGCAAGGGAAATTTAGGACTCCACTCAATCGAAAGAAAATAATTCCTCGTCCGCTTAATGGCTCACTACCTATTTGGCGTGCGGTTGGAGGCCCACCTGCAAGTGCCATTAAAGCTGGAAAAATGGGCATCCCCATGACATTAACGACATTAGGCGGTCCGGCCATGAATTTTAAGCCCGCTGTTTTAGGTTATCGCCGCATGGCTGAACAAAGTGGCTTTGATCCAAATAAATTACCAGTTGCGACAACAAGTTTATTTTACGTGGCTGAAACGACGAAAGAAGCTTTACAAGGGATGTACCCACACTTAAACGTAGGCTTTGAAGCGATTCGTGGGACAGGCTATCCAAAACAACAATTTGCCCAAGCGACAGATTATCGAGATGCTTTAATGGTCGGTAGTACTGAGCAAATTATCGAAAAGTTACTTTATCAACACGAACTTTTCGGGATGCAACGATTTCTTGCCCAAATTGATTTCGGTGGTGTCTGACATGAAAAAATTATGAAAAATATTGAAATCATCGGAAATGACATTATTCCAGCCATTAAAAAACATACAAAAACATAAGGAGTGTTTCCACGATGAATATAGTTTTTCTAAATGGTTCAATAATCGGTTCAAATACAAAAGTTGCCATTGAAAAGGCAGAAGAAATGTTCAAAGAAAAATATTCTGCTTATCAAACGACATTAATCGACCTTGCGCATTATGATTTGCCATTTAGTGATGGACGAAATTATTTTGAGTATGACGGTGATGCAAAAGAAGTGACGACAAAAATTATGGAAGCTGATGCCATTGTTATTGGAACACCGATTTTTCAAGCATCTATTCCAGGAACATTAAAAAATATATTTGATTTATTACCTGTCAATGGATTACGAAATAAAATAGTGAGCATTATCGTAACTGCCGGAACCGCCAAACACTTTCTCATGGTTGAACAACAGTTAAAGCCAATTTTAACTTACATGAAAGCACAAATTGTTCCCACATATGTATTTATCGAAGAACAAGATATGATTGGTCAGAACATTATTAATGATGATGTTATTTTTCGAATGGAAAGGCTTATTGAGGATACGGTTATGTACGATGAGGTGTTTAAGAAAATTCAAGAAGAAAAAAATAAGTTATATGATTTTTAAATAAATAATGGGCAACCGACGCATCAAACGTCATTGCCCATTTTAGATTAATTATTGATCAAGTGGATTAACAATTAAACTCCACTTGTCGGAATCATTTAATTCTGTAATTGTCACTTTCATGCCATTACCTAAATAAACTGTTTGTCCTTCAATCGCAACGACCATCACATGTAACAACGGGTCACTATCATTTTTTTGATAGACATTGCCGACTTTTGGATAATACGTTTCCTCAAGTAGTCGGTCAATAAGCTCATCTTCTTCAACTTTTAAATCAGGATTTTGCCAGTCAATTTTCGTTGCATCGTCCGCCAATCCTTCGACCATTACCCAATATTCAGTATGTTTTATTCCATTCAATTTATTACTAATGACACCTTTTTCTTCAATTGAAGAAACGATTTCGATTGCATGCAAATGGTGTCTATCTAATGAATCAGGTCGAGGATTGATTACTAAAATGTAATCGCCAACATTTGCTTTTTCGTGTTTATTCAATGTAAATCGTTGGTTATTATAAACAAAACTATCTAAATGTTGTGGTCGATATAAATCAATCTCCCGTGCGGTGACGATGACTTGTTCTAAATCTGATAATCGAATGAGATGAACTGACTGACGGAAAAAAGGTTTAACCGAATAAACTTTATGCAAGCGATTTTCATAATAAACAAATTGACCTCGACGCACGTTAATTAAACGCATAAAAATTCACCTCACTATA
>DATGTA010000157.1:0-2623 GCA_035302085.1 Bacillota bacterium | reverse complement strand
ATACATTCACAAGTTTTATCAGACGATTGTGGGTCTGATGTTTGGTTTAAAATGGAAAATTTACAAGCGACAGGTTCATTTAAAGCACGAGGCGCTCTCAATAAGCTGATGTCGTTAACTGATGATCAATTAAAAAAAGGTGTTATTACAGCTTCAGCTGGGAATCATGCGCAAGGATTAGCATATGCCGCTTCTCTAAAGAAAGTCTCTGCCAAAATTGTTGTGCCAGAAAATACACCACAAACAAAACGTTTAGGCATTAAGCGATTAGGGGCTGAATTAATTGTCCATGGAGCAACTTATGATGATGCGGAGGAATATGCATTTGGACTAGCTGAAGAAACAGGGCGATTGTTTGTAAGTGCGTTTGAAGATGATGAGATTATCGCCGGTCAAGGAACAGCTGCATTAGAAGCATTTTTAGAAATAGCAGATTTTGATCATGTCATTGTTCCTGCTGGAGGCGGTGGTTTACTTTGTGGCGTTGCATTAGTTGCTAAAGCCATTGATCCGAGTATTCAAGTGATAGGTGTTCAGACGGAAGCATCACCACCTTGGTATTACTCTTTCCAAGCGGGTGAATTAGTTGATGTCACCTATAACGATTCGTATGCAGAGGGACTGCATGGCGGTATTTCTCAAGCAAATTTAGATTTAGCTTTGAAAGTTGTTGATGATATTATATTAGTCAAAGAAGAAAGTATCGCTAGCGCTGTTTATTGGATGGCTGATCAGCACCAACAAATGATTGAAGGCTCAGGTGTTGCGGGCATTGCTGCTTTTCAAGAAGGACAGTTAGACCATTTGCAAGGGAAAAAAGTTTTAATAATGATTACCGGTGGAAATATTGACGTTGATCGAATGGTCCAATTCGCAAATAAGTTTCAAAGTTAATCGCTTTAGCAACAAAGATTTTTGATACAACAAAAGGAGGAAACTATCAGATGAATATCAAACGTTTTAAAATTGAAGAATGGATGAATGAATATGAAGATGATGCTGTTTACAATTTAGCAGAAACTTGTGTGGATTCAATGACTGTACGAGAGTTGATTACAATTGATGGGACGGACCCAAATGATTTTTTTACAACATTAGGCGAAAAACGACTAACATACGGTCATATAGAAGGGTCCCCAGATTTTCGAAAACTTGTCAGTCAAAGATATGACTCATTAACAGCCGCTAATGTTTTAACGATGAATGGAGCAATTGGGGCAAATTTTCTTGTCCTCTATTCATTAATTGAACCGGGTGATGAAGTTGTTTGTGTACACCCAACGTATCAACAATTATATTCTGTACCTGAATCATTTGGCGCAACTGTAAAATTACTAAACCTTCGTCCAGAAAATGATTATTTGCCGGATCTCGATGAATTAGAAGCTTTAATGTCTGATCGGACAAAAATGATCATTATTAATAACCCAAATAATCCAACCGGTTCACTAATGGGTGAAAACATGTTACGTGAAATTGCTTCAATAGCTAATCAATTTGATGCGTATGTTTTTTCAGATGAAGTTTATCGTGGGCTTGTCCAAAACCCTGAACAACATATTCCTTCAATTGTCGACATTTATGAAAAAGGTATAAGTACGGGAAGTATGTCCAAATCATTATCCTTAGCAGGTCTAAGACTAGGGTGGATTGCAGCTTCAAAAACTATTATTGAAAAATGTCTGAAACGTCGTGATTATACGACGATTAGTTGTGGAATGATTGATGATTTATTAGCTGTTCATGCGTTGAAAAATTATGATCGGCTCATGGAACGTAATATTAATATTGTCCAAAAGAACTTATCCATTTTAGATGAATGGATTAAGGGTGAACCGAAGATTTCTTATGTTAAACCACATGCAGGCACAACAGCTATTTTAGCATTTGACTACCCAATGTCTTCAGTTGAATTTTGTCAAAAATTATATCACAAAAATGGTGCCTTTTTAGCTCCAGGTAGCTGTTTTGATTTAGAAGGTACCGTAAGAATTGGCTATGCGTGCGACACAGATGTTTTAAAAACTGGATTAGCAAAAATATCAGAGTACTTACGAGCATTAGAACAATAAGAAATATTATTTGCATCTTAATAAAATAGGGATGTTGTTGTTTTTAACCGATATTGTATATAATATAATTATTCCAAAAATATTTAAGGAGCTGAACGATGACTTACAACAATCGATTAATTGGTAAAGATATCCCCGTTGAAAAGAGACGAGCAGCTTTAGAAACGAATTATAAACATTGGCCTCGTGAGACGCTTAGTACACATTTTGCTAAGGTTAGCCAATCGTTTGCTAATGAGCCATATATTTATATAAATGATGAAATGATTACTTATAAAGACGTGTGGTTGCAAGCAAGGCATTATGCAAAGGCAATGTTGCAAATGGGTGTGAAACGACGTGATCATGTCGCTATTTTAATGCAAAATGATTTACATTACCCATCTTTATTTATCGCAACATCGATGATTGGTGCTGTTTTTGTTCCGTTAAATACAATGTTACATAAAGATGAATTAGCTTATATTTTAACCCAATCAGATGCTAAGTATTTATTTTTTCATCAGACGATTAAACGGACTCATTATGAAAAAATGATATTAGAATTGCTT
>DATGTA010000156.1:0-2443 GCA_035302085.1 Bacillota bacterium | reverse complement strand
TTACAAAATGAACATGGCCGAAAAAATCATTTAGAGGAACCGCTTGAATTTAACCGGATGTCCGAGGAAACATTAGAGGCGATGTGGGCAGCTGTTGCCAATCATAAGCAACCATTTATAAATTATTTGGAACAAAAAGCTAAAGTGCTTGCAATGGAACAATTAGGTTGGCAAGATGTTGATGCACCTGTCACACTTGGTGCCAGTGACCCAACAACATTTACTTATGATGAAGCGTGTGATTTTATCATTGAACACTTTTCTTCATTTGGGCCAAAATTAACTGCATTTACGAAACATGCTCTCAGCAATCGTTGGGTGGAAGCCGAAGATCGACCAAATAAACGTCCGGGTGGCTATTGTACAAGTTTACCTGAATTTGAAGAGTCACGTATTTTTATGACATTTACTGGATCGCCAAGCGATGTTAGTACATTAGCTCATGAATTAGGCCATGCATTTCATAGTGATGTCATGAAAGATTTACCACAGCTCAATCGTAGTTATGCGATGAATGTCGCCGAGACAGCGAGCACATTTGCTGAAACGATCATCGATAATGCCGCGATTAAGCAGGCGGCATCTGATGAAGAAAAAGTATCATTACTCGCTTCGAAACTCGAAGTTGCTACAGCGATGTTTTTAAATATTCATGCGCGATTTTTGTTTGAGGATGCTTTTTATTCAGAACGTAAAGAAGGCATTGTATCCGTTGGTCGATTAAATGAGCTGATGGTTGAGGCTCAAGAAAAAGCCTATGTGAATAGTTTGTCGAACAACCATCCCCACTTTTGGTGCAGTAAATTACACTTTTTCATTGATCGTGTTCCATTTTATAACTTTCCATATACGTTTGGTTATTTATTCAGTTTGGGGATTTATGCGGAATATTTAAAACAACCTGAAGGATTTGAAGAAAAATATATTGCTTTATTGCGTGATACAGGTTCGATGAAAGTCGAAGAATTAGCGAAAAAACACTTGAATGTTGACTTAACAAAACAAGAGTTTTGGGAAGCCGGGATTCAATTAATGGTGAAAGATGTTGCAGAGTTTATTCGTTTAACGGATCACTTATTAAAAAAGTAAAGTTATAAAAAAGCTTATCTTGTGAAGTTTCAGCAGGGTGAGCTTTTTCATATAAATTAACTGTTTTATACAGCTTTCGTCTAGAAGTTTTGGAATAACAGGTATTATATTTTGCAATGATGAAAAGGGGGATTTTGTTGCTTTGGAGTTTTGTGCGATCTACAGCTGTTTTTTTGGTAGTTGTTATTTTATTTATGCTTATATTGCTATTACCGCGTGAAATGGCTATTGAGCCAAAAGGCGGTATAAAATTTACCGCGAGCTACCCATTTACGCTTGATTTGTATCAAGAAAATGTAACCGCTTTTATTGATCATTTGCAAGAAGAAAAAGGTTTCGGTGCAACACCAGCAGGGACGCCGTTAACTGAACATGTGCAACGATACGTTCAACGAAGTTTGAAAATTGTTTTACCCGCATTTATGATTGCGATGATTTTTGGAACAATAATCGGAATGTTTTTGTTTATGATTAGGCATAAGAAACATGGGCGACTATTGACATTCTTATCAGAAATGCTCGCTTCTATTCCGGATTTTTTCCTATTTATTTCAATTCAATATATACTCATTTTAGCGATGCATCGGGGATTGCCAAATTTTAATTTATACAATAGTGATGACTGGTATAGCTTTATCATTCCTTGTCTATCGTTGACACTATTTCCGTTGTTTCATATGATTCGTTTAACGGTTGCTACGATGGATAATGAATCAGGTGAAGATTATGTACAAACGGCCCAAGCTAAAGGAATGACAAAATGGGGTGTCATTAAACACGTTTTTTGGAATGCGTGGGAAACGATTATTAATCAAGCGCAAATGGTTATGCTATACATCTTATCGAGTCTACCAATTATCGAAAAACTAGCGAATTACCACGGAGCGGGTTATCAATTGCTTGAGAGTATTTTAAATAATGAAAACATACTCGCTTTACTTTACTTTTTGCCATTTTTACTTTTAATGTATTTTGTCGTCGTCATATCCCAATTCGCTCGCGGGCGATTGGTGGCTAAGGACGTGAGTGATCGATGAGCAAGTTATGGATGTTTTTACGAAATCATTTACTGTTTACAGTAGCATTGTTGTTGCTTATATGCATTTTATTTCTCGCTTTATTCGGTGAATATTTACCGATTGTTGATGAACAATTGACGGCAGAAAATCACCGGACAGAAAATGGTGTTCTTTATACCCCACCATTTGAGCCGTCTCAAGAAAATTTGTTTGGTTCAGATCATCAAGGAAGAGATTTACTCAGTTTAATTATTATAGGGGCGAAAGAAACGTTGCTCATAGTTTTATTCATAACAGTTTTACGATATTTAGTAGCTATTCCTCTCGCTTATTTA
>DATGTA010000155.1:0-6749 GCA_035302085.1 Bacillota bacterium | reverse complement strand
ATTGATTTGTTCACTTTTAACAAGTTGCCCACCATTTTCTAAATACTTTTCAATCCCTTCGGCAGCTCTGTAAGCGAGTGCCCCAACCGTTGGTGTTGGATGATGACCAGGAAAATGTGGTAAAGCAGAAGCGCCGACAACAAACACATTGTCAACATCCCACATTGGTAAATAATTATTCAAAGCTGATGTACCTGCATCATTACCCATAATAACACCGCCTGCATAGTGACCACCTTGGTATATATGATCAAATTCTTCAGGCATGTCATCCGTTTCTACAATATCAGCGCCCATTTCTTCCATAATTTCTTGACATTTTTCAATGCCGAACTTAGCGATATTACGATCTTGATCAGTATATTTAAAGGTAATGCGTAAAAGTGGATCATTAAATGTGTCAGTATACGTTGGGTCGAGATCTAAATAATTGTGCCACCATGGCATAATTGCCGATGTATACCAAATATTTAATACTCGGTTCGCATAGTGAATGGAGTTTTTCTTAAATTCTTTCCCCCAGCGTGGCGTTCCTTTAGGCACCCGATTACTTGCGATTGCACCGTCACCATATTGTCGTAGTTCAATGGCACCTCCATTAATGAATCCTAAATCTGAATGATCAAAGTTGTCTGAAGCAAAGTCACTCATTGTTCCGCCAAGGGCACCTGCACCCATATACAAATTAAATTTTTTCTTGTCAAAAAATCCGCGTGCGCCGAGAAATGACATATTAAATTGTCCGTGGAAATTACGCCCAATAACTCCAGCTCTCGTTTGTGGATTGTACGGTTCACCAATTTCTGACATCATTAATAATCGATTATTTGAAAAGGTAAAGGCTGCAAGAACAACGACATCTGCTGGTTGTTCATATGCTTGTCCTGTTCGTGTATCAACATATTGTACTCCTGTTGCTTTGCCATTTTTGTATAAAACTCGTCTGACATATGATTCCGTTCTTAGTTCAAAGTTATCATGTTCAAGAGCTGTAGGAATAACTGTCACTAAAGCATCTGACTTCGCTCCAAAATCACAACCATAATACGTACAAAAGGCACAATATTGACATTGGTTAATGACTTGTCCATCAGGATTTTCGTATTTTTCAGATAAATTTGCCGCAGCCATTTGGTATGGATGATATCCTAAATTTTTGGTTGCATCTTTAAATAAACGAATAGGCTCTGACTCTTTAAGCGGTGGTGTTGGATAATCACTCGATCGTTTGGCACCGAGTGGGTCAGGTTCACCTGATAAACCAGCCGTTTTTTCGAAGCGATCATAATATTTTTCAAAGTCATCATATGTAATTCCCCAATCTTGAATCATCATTCCATCAGGGATTTTTTCTTTACCATATCTGTCAACGGTTTGGCTATAAATTTCAAAATCATATGGCCAATAACGATAAGACGACCCCGCCCAGTGGACACTTCCCCCACCTAAATCTGTTCCCGCCATCATTTCATCTCTTGTGCGAACAGGGAGGGCGACTTCATCTAGATTATTTCTTGATGTGATTGTTTCAAAGGATAAATTTTGCATCATTTCAAACCGGTTTGTAAATCGTAATTCATCTTTTACGCCTGTGTAATCGGATGTGTTTTTCATCTCACCACGTTCAAGAGCAACGACTTTTCTTCCTGCTTTAGCAAGTTCGGCACTTATAATACCACCTGCCCATCCTGTACCAACAATAACGACATCTACTTTATCCAAAGTTGTCACCATCAATTAACTACCTCCTTGATAATCTCGTAAGCTCTTTGGCTCCATGACGATAAACTCGTCAGCATCGATTTCATTAATATACGCCATTCTTGGACCAGGATATTCTTTCATTTTCCAACCCATCATATGTTTATTGCCACCATAAACAGGATCAGCATAAACACCTTCGATCGTCATTTGTAAAAGAAAATTAAAAAAGGTAACCGAAGCAATTCCGACCATATCAACTTCACCATCTTCAAACATTTCCAAGACCTCATCTTGTTCCTCACTTGCTAAATCAACAAATGCCTGACCAAATTTATCTTGACTCACTTCATCAATTCTTCGTAACCCATATAGAAATAACTCACCACGATTAAGTCGTGTTTGATACCTTGGTGTAGGTGTCGGGGCTTTTGTAGAAGTGTTTGGACCTGCTTGATCTTGATCAACATCTTTATATTGATAATCAATGGTTTCTTGGTTTTGAAAAAAAGGATCTTGCATATATTCTTTGGCATTTGTTCCCCAAGAACCAGCGAGTTGTTTATCAAAAAAATAAGGTACACCTAATTCGATGGCGCCTGGGCCATGATCGTCTTTAGGGAAAATTCTCTCAGTTGCTGCGGCAAGGATGGAAAAATCTTCACTTCTACTGAAAAACATGCGAGCTTCTTGTAAATTTTGCTGAGTAGCGGTTTTAACATCACCTTCTTTTGTTTGAAATTGATTGGTTAGTAATCCACCGAGTAATGATCCACCAACGACACCGCCAGCGACAAGACCGGTATTTTTAAGAAAATGGCGTCGACTTACTGATTGATCTTCTTTTTCTGTCATCACGTTTCGCTCCTTAATAAATGCACGCTTAAAGTAATTAATTATAGTTATTTAACAATCTTGGAAAATTATTCAAGTTTTACTAAAAAACAATTAAGAGATAAGCATGTTTCAAGCAGAAAAAAGTTGCCAAATGCTTGGCAACTTTTCCTAATGATTATTTTATTTGCTGCTTCATTAAATTTTTTAAAGCGTCCTATTCACGACGAAATTTAAAATCGACTGGGAATGTATGATCAGCTAAATGAAGTTTAGAAGTTGCTGGTGTAGTTTCAGCGATGATTTGACCATGACGGATCACATATAAACATTCACTCGTTAGCCGAATCGCCTCGACTTCATCATAAGCATCTAAAGTAATACAGTCTGCTTGATTACCCACATTTATACCATAATTTTCGATGTTAAGCGTTTGTGCACCGTTTACCGTGATCATTTGAAAAAGTTTACGCAGTTCAGTCTGACTACTTAAATGAGCTGTATGTGCTAATAAGTGAGCAGCTTGTAATAAATTTCCTTTTCCAAGTGGATTAAATGGGTCCATAATATTGTCATTACCGATACTGACATTTATCCCATTTTTCAGCAGTTCATCAACTCTTGTAGTCCCTCGATGTTTTGGATAATGATCAAGGCGATTTTGTAACATAGCATTAGAAAAAGGATTTGTGACGATATTAACGCCGGAACGTTTGAGATTACCAATTAATTTTTGCGCATAATCATTATTATAATTGTGCAACGCCGTCGTATGGCTCGCCGTGACTTGATTTTCCATACCAAATTTAATCGCATATTTGGCAATGACTTCTGCAAAACGTGATTGTTCATCGGTCGTTTCATCTGTATGAATATCAATCATTTTATGATGTTTTTTTGCTAAATTAAAAATATATTCAATTTGCTTGATGCCATCTTCCCGTGTTAATTCAACTTGGGGGATACCACCGATGACATCAGCACCCATTTCCAAAGCATCTTCAAGCAGCCGATCCATCCCATTAAAGGCAAAAATGCCATCTTGAGGAAAGGCAACAATTTGTAAATCGATCATATCCGTTAGTTCTTGTTTCACTTCCAGTAAAGCTTTCATCGTCAGTAATTGCGGTTCTGTTGTATCAATATGTGTGCGCACGTGTAAAACACCATTTGCCATAAGCCAAAATAATGTCTTTTTAGCATTTTCTTTAATCGCTTGTTTGGAAATCGTTTCTTTATAGTCACTCCAAATTTGAATACCTTCTAAAAGTGTGCCACTTGAATTATGGCGTGGCTGGCCGACAGTTAGAGCTGAATCAAGATGTATATGTGATTCAACAAAAGGTGGTGAAACGAGTTTTCCATTCGCATGAATTTCTTTTTTCGTGAGATCTGTAATATTTTCTGCGATTTTAACAAAATATCCGTCTTTTATAGCGATATCAACGAATGGTTCTTGATCAATCAATTTTGCTTGTCGAATGATTAAATCCATGAAATTGCCTCCCCTAAATAATTCACTTAAATTCATTGTTAGTCGTTATTAAAAGCTTAGCGAATGAACAAATGATCGTCAATGCCGATTAAATCAAGTTAAGTTCATAATTTTTTGCAAATTCTTTACAACATTTAAAACGAGCATATCCATACGAAATGTTCATACATTTTGTCACACTTAATGGTGTCGTGATATGATGGGTATGATAACTAACGATGAGTGATAATCTATGAAAAGTGAGGATTTTTTACGATGAGTTTAACTGTTATTCTTTTATTTGCTGTATTTATTTTACCAATTTTATTCGGGATTTTCTTACTGCGCAAATTTAGAAAATTAGCGATGATTTTATTAAGTATTCCTTTTATATTTATTATAGGTGTTGTCGGTTGGTGGTTTTATGAAACGAATTATCGTTTTGTGAGTGATACCGATCTTTCTGGTGAACAAATAGAGGATTTATCGATTCGGGAATTAATGACTGAGGAAATCATCTCAACATATGGTGACTATGAAAAAAAAGACAATGTTAATTATGATCAATTATTCGTTTTTAATGATATAGAAATTGGTACGAGTGTTCGTGATGAAATAATTTATATCAATATATTAACAACTGATATGTCAACATCAAAAGGTATAAAAGTTGGTGATTCTGCTGATGCGGTCATTGAAGCATATGGGGATACATTTTTCCGCCGATCAGATATGGGACTTGGTGAATCGATTAATTATGTTGATCGAGATGAAAAAATTCATTTGCAAATTTGGCTGCAAGATGATGAAGTGACACATATTTCCTTACTCGCGATTTAATGACAATTGACACATTTTATTCTTACAAGAAAGTAGGCGAATTCATGACAAAGCTTTATGAATTAATGGAACGTACAGAAAATGGTGATCGATTTCAGGTGAAAGTGACAATGGAACTTTTACCGTTTTTATATAAAGCGTATGCCAATCGGAGTCGTAATTCTGTAAAATCGATGCTGCAACGACAACAAGTGTCTGTCAATGGCCAAGTAACGACACAATTTAATGATAAACTTAAAGTAAATGATCGCGTTTATATTATGAACAACCGGACGGCACAAGGACGATCACAATTGAGCGGCTTGGAAATTTTATATGAAGATAAACATCTGATCGTCGTGAATAAAGCGGCTGGATTGCTATCGATTTCGACGGGAAAGGATGATGAGCCAACCGCTTATTCTGAGCTCATGACATATGTGCGTCATAAACGGCGTCATAACCGGATATATATTGTCCACCGTTTAGATCGTGATACTTCAGGTGTCATGTTATTTGCCAAACATAAGGATGTGCAAAATAAACTCCGGAACCATTGGCAACATTATATAAAAAAGAGGCAATATCTTGCACTCGTTGAAGGACTTGTCCAAAAAAAGTCAGGAACGATTACATCGTATTTAAAAGAAGGGCAGCATTATCAAATGTATTCAGTTTCCAAAAATCAAGGAGGGAAGAAGGCCGTCACACATTATCACGTGAGAAAGTCGACTGAGCGATTTTCTTTAGTTGACGTATCTCTTGTGAGTGGGCGTAAAAATCAAATTCGGGTTCATATGCAAGATATCGGCCATCCAGTTGTTGGTGATAAAAAATATGGTTCAACAAAAAATCCTTTAAAACGTTTAGGTTTACATGCGGAAATCATTGCTTTTGTCCATCCTATTACAAATAAATTCATTAAAATAACAGCCCAACCTCCTCGACGCATGTTACGGATTATTTAAATAATTGAATGAGTTGTGAATTTTTAAGATGTCTGGCTAAATTTTAGAATTGAGAAATTTACGACTAATCCATTCAAAAATCCCCCTTCAAACAGTAATTGGAGGGGGATTTATACAGGATTTTTATTCATTGCATACAGAACTTATTAATAAGGAAATTTAGGTTTAATAGAAAGGTCAAAGTCATCAGGCATATTTTTTGGCATACTTTGAGCAATAGAATTTGTATCATTTAAATTTGGTTCAGGCTTAACAACATTGTTCATAGAATAAAGAGAAACATATCGTTTTGAACAACATTTTTTAATGATTTATTAAGTTCATTTGAAAGTTATCATTTAAAGGGAACGCAGGAAGCTTCAATGTTACCTTCATTTGCAAATTCCTGTTTAAAGGGAACGCTAGAAGCTTCAATGTTACCTTCATTTGCAAATTCCTGTTTAAAGGGAATGCTGGACGCTTCAATGTACCCTTCATTCGTAAATTCCTATTTAAAGGGAACGCTGGACGCTTCAATGTTACCTTCATTTGCAAATTCCTGTTTAAAGGGAATGCGGGAAGCTTCAATGTGCCATACATTCACAACTTTCAATTTAAAGGGAGGAATACACGATTCATCATGATCGGTTTTCGCAAATTTTGCAAAATAAGATCATTGAACGCCTCATCGTTTTTTAAAAAGATTGACAATGACTTACAAACTAAAGAAAATTAGGCATTTAACAAATATAGTAAAATCACAAAAACCAAATTGGCTAACTTAAACTTGAAATTTTGGAATATTAATCATCTAAAAATCGATTGAAAATAAATTAACTACCATTTATTAAATAGGAGCTTTTTCAACAATTCGACCTTTACGTCCAGTTGTTGTTCCAGCATATTTTAAGGAATGGATAATCGCTTCTTCAATCGATTCTGTCACCGCTAAAAACAAATCATTCATCACTTGA
>DATGTA010000154.1:0-4349 GCA_035302085.1 Bacillota bacterium | reverse complement strand
ATGCTCGTTTCGGTGCTCATTTTGTTGGTTGATAGCCTTCCTGCCAATTTTAATATTATTCATTAATAGCTATTTTTTGAACAACATCTAGCAACACGTTTGCGCCAGCAATTAAATCTTTTTTAGGGGTAAATTCATTAGGATTGTGGCTGATCCCATCTTTACTTGGGACGAAGATCATTGCTGTTGGGCAAATGCGTGCCATCATTTGAGCGTCATGACCTGCACCTGAAGTCATGCGGTGGTTTTCTAATTGGCGATTGTTAGCAGCATCTTCAATTGCTTGCACGATGTCCGCCGAAAATTTGACCGGTTCGAAGCGTGCTAATTTTTCAGATGTAATGGTTACATTTTCACGTCTGGCAATATCTTCCACAAATTCGTTTAATGCTTCTTCTGCTTCACGTAAAATGTCTTCATTAGGATCTCGCAAATCTACCGTAAATGTGGCACGGGCTGGGATAACGTTAATGAGATTTGGTTCGAATTCAATACTCCCAACCGTAACGACTGTTGAAGAATTTTGTTTGACGTGATCATATAAAAATGACATGATTCGGGAAGCTACTTGTCCCGCATCTTGGCGCATATCCATTGGCGTTGTGCCTGCGTGATTCGCTGCCCCTTTAATCGTTATTTTTTGCCAAGAAATACCTTGCAAATTTTCTACGGCCCCAATCGTTTGACCCGCCCTTTCAAGAATTGGCCCTTGTTCAATATGTAATTCAAGATAAGCGTGTGGTTGTAAAAAGCCTGGCTCTCTTTCACCGGCATAGCCTATTTTTTCTAATTCCTCGCCAAATACAGTGTCATCAATTCCAACCGTCTCAAGTGCTTGTTCAATTGGCAAGCCACCAACAGTGACGAGCGAACCCATCATATCAGGCGCATAACGCACACCTTCTTCATTTGTAAATGCTACAACAGCAATCGGTCGCAGAGGTTTAAAGTCCATTTCCTGCAATGTTTTAATCACTTCAAGCCCTGCAAGCACGCCGTAACTTCCATCATAAATTCCCGCATTAATGACCGTATCAATGTGTGAACCGATAAGAAGTGGATCTTCATTTGGATGAATCGCACGATCACGCCAAATACCGTAAATATTGCCAATTTTATCCACCTCTACTTCCAAATGAGCTTCTTTAAACCATTGTAAGACCGTATCTCGTCCTGCCTTATCTTCTTCAGAGCCTGCTAAGCGAATGAGTTCATCATGTTCATTTCGACCAATTTTTCCTAATTCAAAAATATTTTCTAACAGACGTTCCGCATTAATATTTACCGATTGACATCCATTCATTTGAACACTTCCTTTGTAAACGTTATATAATATTTATCGCTTATTAAATGTATTATAGTATCTTCCCATTGACCGCTAACTTCACGAATTTTCCAAAACGACAAATATCGTTCATTCGACATTTTGCTAAGTTAACGTTTATGACTCACTTGTTTTTTCTAACACTTTTCATCAACTAACCGTATTTCATTCGCTTCACATTTTTTTCAATTTAACATGACCCATTTGGAATTTTTTGTTAATTCATCATTTTATTACTACCCAATAACATTGCTAAACTGGATTTTTATCAATATCCCATTGATCGCCAATTTTTTGTTTTTTCATTTGTCAAAAATTATGCGTTTTGTCACTTTGTTGTTTATCATCAATATAGCGCACTCACTCATTTGACATTTTTTCACATTTTTGTTTGAACTAATTTGGTGTTGTCGTCAATGAATCGCTTATCAATCACTTAATATTTTACAGAAAACTACCACTTACCCTAATATTTTATTTACCGTAACAAACTCCCATCCAAGGAATCGCTTACATTTTCAGCGACATCATAAAACATTCCGCATATAACAACACAATTTCGTTTAAAATAAAATCACCTTGGGCACCGCATTTCACTTGCAAAACATTTACCTGATTGATAAAATATTTTTAATTAAACAAGCAACCACATCAAGTTTAATCTCACTTCAATTGAGCTTCACTATTTTGCGCAACCAAGCACCTCACCTTCAAGTTTAGCAAAGTATTTATTAATAAAAAAGACTCTTTGCCATTGTTAAGTAGTGTTCTTCCAAGAATCACCACTAATCAAAGAGCCTTTTTGCAGAAATTTAAACATTTAATAAGCCACTCTATAGGGATTCTTTCATTTTATCGGGTAATGCATGGATGGATGCGATTAAAACATTCAGTTTCGTTTCTATACGGTGCAATAAATAAAATGTCACAGCGATTGGAAACCCAACGTCTGTTAAAATCGATAACCATGAATTTTCCATAAAAACGCCTCCCATCTTATAACAATTTAAAAAAGGTGCAACTAACCGAAAATGGCTAGATTGCACCTAAACGGTTATTCGCTTATGTCAATTTCTTCTATCGTCGTCTCGACAATACGCGCCCTTTTCTTCTTAACGATATCGCCACCCTGAGACATTAAAATGTTTTGCTCAATAATTTCATCCATCGCCGCATTGACAAGTTCGGCATCAACTGGCTCAACTGGATGATTCAGTGACTGTTTAACGGTGCGACCTTCTTCATTTTCAAAGAACAATTCTAATTTCTTCATTAGATCACCGCCTTTCTCATGATTTGTCAATGCCCACTTGCAAGCCCCTCAACTCTTGCAAGCAGACATTGATTCATTTAATCTTCTTCATAAATTTCTGTCGTATCATGCCGCTCGATCGTAAATAAGGGAAGATCTTGTAATTCCGCTACAGCCGTGGCAACATTGAATAATTGCTCAGACGTTGCATCCGTTTTAACTTGGTTGAAGTTTTTGTACTCAAACATTGGATTTCCCGTCTCAGGATTGTCGCCAACATAGTAGACAAGGCGTAATCGAGAGCCGATGACATCGGTTGCTGCCATATTCAATCACCTCACTTTCACCCATACAATCGGATGAGCTTATAAAAAAGTGGGGTTTTGAAAAGAAATGTTGTATATTATTTATTTCAGTGACAAAACGTGATAGAATAACAAATTAGTAGTTTACGAAAAAAACTTGTTTTCTAATGAAAAGTAGGGAAAAATGGTAGTTTTTGAACTGATTTTTAACAAATATGTTACAGACTTATCTATTAATCGAAATTTGTAATGGTTTTGTAGTATACTAAATAGTATTTCTATAGTAAAATAGTAATTGGTTATTTAATAAATTACTTATTTATGAAAAAATGCACAATATATATAAGAGTATGGTTCAAAATTTAAATGATTTTTGAATAAAAGGAGAACGGAAGAAATGTCTTTTAATGAAAAAAATAATACCCGGGTGAAAATCCAAAAAAAGCGAAAATTTCGAAGACGCCTGTTGTTTATTCTTATCCCATTCCTTCTATTAGTTGCCGGAGTAGGGACGTGGGCGGCAAATATTTATTTTAAAGCCGAAAAAGCGATTAGCGAATCTTATACAGATGATGGACGTGAAAAATCAGAATTACGTGTGGAAAAAGTCCATCCCAAATTTGATAATGTATCCATATTAATTATGGGAATTGATGCCAGTGATCATCGCGAAAATCACGATTCCGCTCGAACGGATGCATTAATTCTTGCAACATTAAACAAAGAAGATAAAAGTGTAAAACTTCACAGCATACCACGTGACACGTATGTTTACATACCTGAGCGTGGATTTGAAGATAAAATAAACCATGCCCATGCTTTTGGCGGTCATGAATCAACTATTGAAACAGTCGAAAATTTACTCGACATTCCTGTAGACTATTGGATTAAATTAAATTTCAAAGCTTTTGTTGATGTTGTCGATGCACTTAACGGTGTTGAAGTTGAAGTTCCTTATGAATTCCGTGAATCAGATTCTAATGATAAACGCGATTCAATCCATCTTCTCCCCGGACAACAAATACTAAATGGTGAAGAAGCACTTGCGTTTGCACGTACAAGAAAACATGACAATGATGTCGAACGCGGAAAGCGCCAAATAGAAATTGTTAAATCGGTTGCCGATAAAGCAACATCACTAAGCTCACTAACAAAAATTGATGATATGATTGAAGCTGTTGGCGATAACATGGAAACAAATATTTCGCCAGATGAAATGAGAGGATTTATTCATTACGGAACGAACGGACGTAATTTATCCATTGACTCATATTCACTTGAAGGAACAGACTATCAACCAGGGAGCATTTACTACTATCAACTCGATGAAGTTGCTCTTAACGAAACGAAGGAAATGTTAAAAAAACATTTAGAGCTTCCTGATGCAAATGATGGGACCTCTGAAGGAAATCTTGAACTTACCGAAGAAGCTGAATCTGCCACACAACCTGCAGGAAACTAAATAAAT
>DATGTA010000153.1:0-7722 GCA_035302085.1 Bacillota bacterium | reverse complement strand
TATGAAATGAATCGGCTATCAGATCGAAAAGATTTAGATGGTCGAAAAGTTATTTCAATCGTTATTATAAGTATTATCGTCGTTTCATTAATGAAAGTTGTTAGCTTTTATACAGATCATATTAATCAATTGTTTTATATTGTCCCTGTTGCAACAAGTGTTTTGCTCGTTAAACAACTAATCCATGAACGTTTGGCGATTGTTTTAGCGATGTTATATGCCCTTTTAGGAGGAATTATTTTTAACGGCAATATTCCTGGAACATTAAATGTTGAGGCAGGTATTTACTTTTTATTTTCACAGTTAGCGGCAATTATTTTCTTAAAAAATGTGAAAGACCGATTATCGATCGTTCGCTCCGGTATTGGTATGGCTGTTACGAACTTGTCGATCGTTGCGGTTTTTGTTTTGTTATCGATTGAAAAATATATGTTTATTGATTTGTTTCTCGTCTCGAGCTATGCACTCGTTTCTGCGTTATTATCAGCTGTACTTACGTTAGGTCTTTTACCATTTTTTGAAACGAGTTTAGGTATCTTATCAGATATTAAGCTACTTTCACTATCAAGTCCTAACCATCCGTTACTGCGAAAACTTCTCGTTGAAGCGCCAGGTACTTATCATCATTCAATTATGGTCGCTAACTTAAGTGAGACAGCTTGTGAAGCGGTTGGCGCAAACGGCTTGTTAGCTCGAGTAGGTGCTTATTATCATGATATTGGAAAAACAGCAAGACCGCATTATTTTATTGAAAATCAAATTGCGATTAAAAATCCGCATGATATTATTGATCCGAATAAAAGTGCTAAAATTATTATTAGTCATCCGTATGATGGAGCAAAGATGTTACAAAAACATCGGTTGCCAAAAGAAATTATTGATATTGCCAAACAACATCATGGGACAACCTTATTAAAATATTTTTATATAAAAGCAAAAGAAGCTGATAATACTGTGAAGGAACTCGATTTTCGTTATCCTGGACCAAAGCCACAAACGATTGAAACGGCAATCATTTCTATTTGTGATTCTGTTGAGGCTGCTGTTCGTTCTTTACAGGAGCCAACAGAAGAAAAAATCGAGGAAATTGTCGCCTCAATTATTAATGATCGCCTAAAAGATGGTCAACTTGATGAATGTCCGATAACGATTAAACAATTAAGAGATATCCAAACAGCTGTTTGTGAAACATTAAAAGGAATCTTTCACTCCCGTATTCAATATCCTGAGAAAGAGGCGAAATAATTGATTGTTGATATTGCTGATCAGACGAATGAATTGTCAGCAGAACATATTTCCTTAATTGAGCGTTTGATTCATTTTCTCGCTAAAAAAGAATCGATTCCAAATCGAGCGGAAGTTTCAGTGAATTTTGTTGATGCCAAGACGATTCAATCATTAAACTTACAATACCGCAATATTGATGAACCGACAGATGTGATTTCTTTTGCGATGCAAGAATTGAGCGATGAAGAGATGATGATTCAAACAGATGAATCGTTACCGCTTACGCTTGGAGATATTATTATTTCCGTTGATCAAGCAAAAGAACAAGCAACGACTTATAATCATTCATTGACAAGAGAACTTGGATTTTTAACGGTCCATGGATTTTTACATTTACTTGGCTACAATCATTTAACAAAAGAAACGGAACAAGAAATGTTTACTAAACAGGAGCATTTATTACAAGCATTCGGACTTGAACGTTCATAAATGGATATTTTTCACCAATATGATGAACATTTTAATTAACAGGCGTTAAAAAATATTTCCAACTATTTATAAATCGTGTTCATCCAATTTTTCAAGGAGGTGTACAATGAGCGAAACATTTAAATCAGGTTTCATCGCAATGATTGGTCGACCAAATGTTGGTAAATCTACATTTATCAACAAAGTCATCGGTCAAAAAGTCGTCATTACAAGTGATAAACCACAAACGACGCGCCATAAAATACAAGCCGTATATAATGACGAACAGTCACAAATTATTTTTATCGATACACCAGGAATTCATAAGCCGAAACATCGACTCGGTGAATATATGGTTAAAACAGCAAAGAGTACACTAAATGAAGTTGATGCGATTATTTTTATGATTGATGCTGAAACAGGATACGGTAAAGGTGATCAATTCATCATTGATCAATTAGAAGATATTAAACGACCGGTTTATTTAGTGATTAATAAGATCGATCTTGTCCATCCTGATGAATTGTTACCATTGATCGATTTGTACAATTCCAAAGCCAATTTTACGGAAATTATTCCAATTTCTGCGCTCGAAGGTAATAATGTGAATCATTTATTAAATATTTTGCAAGACCGACTCGAGGCGGGACCGAAATATTATCCTGATGATCAAGTAATTGACCATCCGGAACAATTTATTATTAGTGAATTTATCCGAGAAAAAGTTTTACAATTGACACGTGAAGAAATTCCTCATTCAATAACGGTTGTCATTGAAAATATTACCAAACGTTCATCAAACGTAGTTGTCGTGCAAGCTTCGATTGTTACCGAGCGTGATTCACAAAAAGGAATTATTATTGGAAAACGAGGACAAATGTTAAAAAATATCGGTCAAAAAGCGCGAAAAGATATTGAGCGTTTATTAGGTTCAAAGGTATATTTAGAATTGTGGGTTCGTGTGAGGAAAGATTGGCGTAATAGACAATCTGATCTTAAACAATATGGTTATTTTAGTGATGATTATTAACACATGGTAAATTTTAATACTTATGTTTTTATCAAACGAGGTCAACCTAATAATGAACCAATCTTAATGAAAGGTGGCCGTTTCTTATGCTCGACTTAACTTGGAATGTCTTTCGGGAAACAGGTAATATTAACGCATATTTACTTTTTAAAACATTGCAAAGTCAACATAAGGGGCAAACAAATCATTCACAACCCGATAAACATTTGTCGACACATATTGTCAATAAAAAGGGATGAGGCGATATGCTGGAAAACATAAAAGGTGTTGTTTTAAAAACACAGGCCTACGGGGAAACTCATAAAATTATATCAGTTTTTAGCAAGAAGTTGGGGAAATTTAGTGGGATCGCCCGAGGTGCGAATCGCCCAAAAAGTAAAATGGCTGCTGTCACGCAGCCATTTATCTATGGAAATTATTTAGTTTATGTGAGTCGTGGGTTAAGTACAATCCAACAAGGAGAAATTTTGGATTCATTACGTAATATTCGGGCTGATATTATCAAGACAGCCTATGTTGCCTACATTCTAGAATTAACCGATCGACTTATTGAAGAAAAACGTCCACAAACTTTTTTGTATGAACAATTTTTTCAATCATTACAATGGATTAACACTTTTAATGGTGATGAATCATATTTAGAAATTCCCACGATGATGTATGAATTAAAGTTATTTGCTGATGCTGGATTTGCGCCGGTTGTCGAACATTGTGTCAGTTGTCAGCAAACAAACGATTATTATCGTGCCTTCTCAATACAGCATGGGGGCTTATTATGTGAAGGGTGTTTAACTAAAGATCAAGCACCCATCTACTTATCGGCGAATGTTGGGAAGTTATTCCATTTACTTAAACATTTACGAATTGAACGGTTAGGTAATCTATCCATTCAAAAGAAGAACATTATGCTTATGAGAAAAATTATTGATGCATATTACGATACATATGGTAGTTTTTATATAAAATCACGTAATTTTCTCAAACAGTTAGATCACTTGAAATAAAATCAGTTTATTGTCATAATATATTTTGATAAACTAGATTAACAATTACATTTATAGTTGCGTTTGATAAGAGATATGTTTACATTCGTTTATTCAAAGCGAGTCTAGGACGGTGAGAGCTAGATGATAAACGTGTTAGCTAACATCGGCACTCTTAAAGCAAAGATTTTTATAAAGTGGCTTTAATTTTTTAAAGCAATTAGGGTGGAACCGCGGATAACCCGTCCCTATGTTTTTCTTCAAGGAGAGCATATGGACGGGTTTTACTGTTTAGGAGGTTAATGCTTATGAATATTCAAGAAATAATTTTTACATTACAAAAATTTTGGGCGAAGCAAAACTGTATGATTATGCAAGCTTATGATGTTGAAAAAGGGGCGGGAACGATGTCACCGATGACATTACTCCGTTCGCTTGGACCCGAGCCATGGAATGTTGCTTACGTCGAACCATCGAGAAGGCCTGATGATGGAAGATATGGTGAAAATCCGAATCGATTGTATCAACACCATCAATTTCAAGTAATCATGAAACCTTCACCCGATAACATTCAACAACTTTATTTAGATTCTTTAGTCGAATTAGGTATCGATCCGCTTAAGCATGACATTCGTTTTGTTGAAGATAATTGGGAAAATCCAACATTAGGTGCAGCTGGTCTTGGTTGGGAAGTTTGGTTAGATGGAATGGAAATCACTCAGTTTACTTATTTTCAGCAAATTGGTGGATTAGAAGCGAACCCAGTGTCCGTTGAACTGACATATGGGATCGAACGACTCGCTTCCTATATTCAAGATAAAGATAATGTGTTCGATTTAGCATGGAGTGAGGATGTAACGATGCGTGATATTTTTTTACAGCCTGAATATGAGCATTCAAAATATACATTTGAAACATCGACAACAGAAACACTTTATGAATTATTTTCACTTTATGAAAAAGAAGCGAAAATAACGATGGAAAAAGGATTAATTTTCCCTGCATATGATTATGTTTTAAAATGCTCACATACGTTTAATTTGCTCGATGCAAAAGGTGTCATCTCAGTGACAGAGCGAACAAGCTACATAGCGAGAGTTCGTCAATTAGCTCGTGATATTGCCTTAAAATATGTCAGTGAACGTGAACGGCTCGGATTTCCACTGATAAAGGATCAAGAAGTGAGGGATAACGATGAATAATGTATTGTTTGAGATTGGTGTCGAAGAATTACCAGCACGGTTTATCGATGATGCGATCAATCAACTATTTGAGCAAACAGAAAAATGGTTAAAAGAACAACGTTTAAAATATAATACAGTAGAAACGTTTGCTACCCCCCGACGATTAGCTATTTTAATTAAAGATATTGCTAATAATCAACTGCCATTGACGGAAGAAGTTCGAGGTCCCTCTAAAGCAATTGCCCAAGATAAAGCAGGTCATTGGACAAAAGCTGCGATTGGCTTTACTAAAGGACAACAAATGTCTGTTGATGATATTTATGTTAAAAATGTGAAAGATAAGCCATATATTTTTGTTAAAAAAGAAACAAAAGGCAAGGCTACAAAAGATTTATTAAGCGAATTTCAAATGATTATAAAAGCGATTAATTTCCCGCAAACGATGCGCTGGGGGAGTGATTCATTTACTTTTGCCCGGCCGATTCGTTGGCTTGTTGCTTTATTTAATGATGAAGTCATTCCATTTTCACTTGGGGGAGTAACTGCTGACCGGTTGACTTATGGACATCGCTTTTTAAGTGGTCCCATTAAATTATCTGATCCATTAACATATGAAGAGACGTTAAAAAATAATTATGTGATTGTCAACTCTAATAAACGTGAGCAAATGATTCATGAACAACTTAATCAACTAGAGCAGGATAACCAGTTTCACATCGATAAAGATGCTGAACTCGTTCGGGAAGTTTGTCATCTTGTTGAATATCCAACAGTTTTTTTAGGATCATTTGCTAAAGATTTTTTATCATTACCAGCTGAAGTATTAACGACAGCGATGAAAGAACACCAACGGTATTTTCCCGTTTTAAATCATACTCAAGAGTTATTGCCTTATTTTGTCGGTGTTAAAAATGGCACAGATGATGAGATTACAACAGTCATTAAAGGAAATGAAAAAGTATTATTCGCACGGTTAGCAGATGCGGTTTTCTTCTATGAGGAGGATCAAGCACAATCGATCAATTACTATATAGATATGTTAGAGCGAATCGTTTTTCAAGAGCAATTAGGCACAATTGCCGATAAGCAAAAACGGATCATTAAACTAACAAAATATTTAATTGACCGTTTACAAGTTAATGAGAAAGATGCCAAAACGGCTTTACGAGTGGCTGAAATAGCTAAGCTTGATATACCGACATTAATGGTTGATGAGTTTCCCGAATTGCAAGGGATTATCGGGGAAAAATATGCCAAACATTTTGGAGAGACAAGCGAAGTTGCTCAAGCGATACGTGAACATTACTTACCAAGACATGGTAATGATCATATGCCAACATCACATATTGGAGCGATGATTAGTTTAGCGGATAAACTCGATACAATTGTTGGAAGTATAGCGATTGGCTTAATGCCAACTGGTTCACGTGATCCGTATGGGTTAAGGCGCCAGGGAATAGGAGTTTTGAAAGTTTTACTTGATGAAAATTGGCACCTATCACTTGACTCACTTATTAGTGAAGCGATTAAACAGTATGAAAACAATGGAATTATTGAAAACATTTCTAAAGAAAAACAGACAGATATCATTGACTTTTTCAAACGGCGTTTAGCTTATTTATTATCAGATGAAAGTATTGAACAAGATATTAGTGAGGCTGTACTTATCGACACTGTCCATTCGGTACCATTTTTATTTGGTAAAGCCCGTTTATTATCAAAACGTAAAAATGATGAAAATTATCGATTTATTCAAGAGGAGTTATCACGTGTGCTCAACATCGTCCAGTCAGCTGAGCTTTCCGTTTATTCAATCGATGAAACATTATTTCAAACAGGCTCAGAGAAAGAACTTTATGAAAAATTTGTAGAAGTATCTAAACTTGTTGAGCGTGCCCAACAACAAGTTGATGCCAAACAAATGATTGAAGCGATTGATATGTTAGCTGATAATATTTATGAGTTTTTCGAAAACAATTTAGTGATGGACAAAGATGAAGCGATCAAAGCGAATCGATTAAGCCTGTTAAAGAAAATCGCTCAACTCATTTTAACGTTTGTTGACTATCGATTGATCGAATGGCGGAAATAATTAGTATGACATAATTTTCTTTTCCTTGTAAATTAGACTATAATAATATTATAATCGTATGACACATTGTTTAATGGGCGGTGAAAAAGTGGATTTGTCAGAAAGACAAGAAAAAATCATAGAGATTGTTAAAGAAAATGGTCCAATTACAGGAGAGAAAATCGCTTCTCGTTTAGATCTCACGCGTGCAACATTACGCCCTGATTTAGCCATATTAACGATGGCAGGATTTTTAGATGCTCGACCACGTGTTGGCTATTTTTATACAGGTAAAACAGGCTCCGAGTTATTAACTGAAAAAATTAAAAAATATAAAATAAAAGATTTTTATTCTGTTCCGGTTGTTGTTCAAGAAAGTGCATCTGTTTATGATGCGATATCGACAATGTTTTTGGAAGATGTTGGGACATTATTCGTCGTTGATGAACATTCATGTTTAACAGGTGTCCTTTCTCGAAAAGATTTACTTCGAGCAAGTATCGGAAATCAAAATTTAACTACACTTCCCGTACACATTATTATGACAAGAATGCCAAATATTACCGTTTGTCGGATGGATGATTTGCTAATTTGTGCTGCGCAAAAATTGATTGAAAAACAAATCGATGGATTGCCTGTCGTTGAAACGACTAAACATGGTTTGGAAGTGATCGGACGAATAACGAAAACAACGATGACACGTGTTTTTGTTGAGCTTGTCACAAATGATGACGTTTAATAGGATATGAGGAGAGATAT
>DATGTA010000152.1:0-3400 GCA_035302085.1 Bacillota bacterium | reverse complement strand
GGTAAAGATAAAATGTCACGTTATGCAAAAATTGCCTTAGGTATTCCTGATTAAATCGTTGGAACGCCTAAGTCTTATGTAAAGACGAACGACTATACATTTACAAAAGCTTTTCACAACTGATCGTTTTGCTCACTCGTTATAAACGTTATGTAATGATGAAAGTTTGCTTTTAAAACATGAGTTCATCGATTCAATCGACTATGGATAAAGCTTAAAAGTATATCGTTCGTCTTTTCTATTGCTTAATATGATGAAGGGTTATTTATGGAGTGATTATGAAAAAATTACCAGTTATTCAAGTTGTCGGCTATAAACATTCAGGTAAGACGACATTAATTAATAAAATCATTTCGTCACTTGCTAAAGAGTTAGATATAACGATTGGGACGCTAAAACATCACGGCCATGGCGGTGAGCCTGATGTTGTTAAAGAAACAGATACATACAAACATATGGAGGCCGGAGCTTTGATGAGTGGAGTCCAAGGCGAAAACCGTTTCCAATTAAATGTCGCACAAACGGCCACCTATCATATCGATGATCTGATTGCTATTTACCAATATTTTCCAGTCGATCTTCTGCTCATCGAAGGCTATAAACAAGCACCATATCCTAAAATCGTCCTAATCAATGAACGTGAAGATGAACAATTATTACAACTAGCCAACATTATTGCAGTTGGTGGCTGGAATAAACCTAATGTCATACAAAAACAATACCCACTATTTTCAATTAATCATTTCAATGACGACCAACATCTTTTTAAAAATATATTGACAACCTTTTATGATCAATGAAGAGGGGTACGAACGATGAATAAATACTTTTGGATCACGGAAGATCCGATTGATTTAAATGATGTTTACGAAAAAGTCGTCCGCTCACAAGCAGGGGCTGTTAGTACATTTACAGGAATTGTTCGTGAATTTACACATGGTAAACGTACATTGTTTTTAGAATATCAAGCTTATCGCTCAATGGCTGAAAAACAATTAGCTAAAATCGGTGAAGAAATTGATGAACGATGGAAAGATACACAAGTAGCGATTGTCCATCGAATCGGCCGACTAGAAATATCTGAAATCGCTGTAGCTATTGCAGTATCAACACCCCATAGAGAAGATTCTTTCGCTGCTTGTCGGTATGCGATTGAACGAATTAAAGAAATGGTTCCCATTTGGAAAAAAGAACATTGGGAAGACGGTTCAGTTTGGATCGGTGACCAACAAGAAAAAATATCTTATAAAGATAAGGTTCCGCCATTGGAGGAGATGAATGATGATTGAAGTTCTTTTTTTCGCCGGTTTGCAAGAGGCAGTTGGTGAAAGTAAAATTACTGTTGAAGATAAAAATATAACCGTCAAACAATTAAAAGAAAAACTACTAAAAACCTATGAACTACCGCATATAAATCAGGCGATGATCGCCATTAATGAAGAATATGCCACAGACGACACAATGATTGAAAATGGTGATACCGTTGCTTTTATTCCCCCGGTTAGCGGCGGCTAGAAATTGACAAAGATTTGTTTAATGATCATTCACTAAACAAATCTTTTTTTCATTTAGAAATAACTATTGATCATTATGACACATGTTCCAACAATGAAACAATAAACTGAAAAATAGATTAACTTGCCATGCACCATTAATTGAATGAACCATTTTAAAGCAAAAAAGGTTGCCATGATTGCTGCTAACCAAGCAATTGTCAAAGGAATCATTAATGAATTTATCGTCGTTAGTTCAGGCAATGAAAATATCGTGACTCCTATGCTAACAGGTATATAAAGTAAAAAGGAAAAACGTAAGGCAACTTCACGTTTTAATCCGACAAACATCGCTGCAACAATCGTCGCCCCTGAGCGACTAATTCCAGGAATCAGTGCAATTGTTTGTACGAAACCAATAATGATTGCATCACGTAAAGTTATTTGTTCATCCCCTTTAAACCCTCGCAAATGCCGAATGAGCCATAAAAATCCCCCAGTGATCACTAACGAGATCCCGACAAATGTTAAAGAACTTAATTCAGTTGCCACAACATGTTTGCTTAACATCCCGATGATTCCAATCGGTATCGTTGCGATAATAATTAAAAGTACATAACGAAAATCATCTTTTGTTTCCGTCTTTTGGAAAAATATATACTGAAAAAAGTTTTTCATTAAACGAATAATGGCTGTTCGATAAACATACATAATCGCCAATAATGACCCAAAATTAACGATGATTTCAAATGTTAAACCAGGTATGTCAACTGAAAAAATTTCTCGGACGATGACAACATGTCCACTCGAAGAAATCGGTAAAGGCTCTGTCACACCTTGTACAATGCCTAAAATAAAATATTTCATAAGTTCGATCAATTTATTGACATCTATCATTTGACAAGCCCCTTTCTTGTAAGTGATTGCTAACTTTTCTTAAATCGTTTAAAAGTCGCACGCTTAGGCACTTTGTTGAATAGTCTAATACGTGAGGAGGTTAGAGATGATGACAAATAAAAATCACTCACAACATATATACGATTTATGTAAGGATCATATGCATGCATATGTGCTTGTTGAAACAAATGATGGATCGACGTTTGATGGAATCATTACAGGGTTAGATGATGAAAATGTTTATTTTGCCATACCAACAGGTCAAGGAAATGCAGGGTCAATGCCTGGTCAATCTCACCCGGCAATGTCCCGGCAACAGCGACAATTTATAGGGAAATATCCAAGTGGAGGATACGGACCGGGTGCAGGCTATGGCTATGGGGGATACGGCGGCTATGGACCTGGTTATTACAACTATCCGCCACGAAGATTTGATCGACTCATTCTTCCTTTAGCAGCCTTAACAGCTTTAACGATCTTGCCATGGTATTAAAAATAGGCAAATAAAAAACTGTCTCTATAGTCACGGGAATTGTACATCCGTGTTATGGAGACAGTTTTATCATTACTTACATTTAATCATTTTCTTTTAAGGCACCTTCACCTAATAAAATGACTGCAATAACAATTAAGCTAGCAACAACGAATGTATATGCAAAATTAAACGGTTCGCCACCCATACTCGTTAAAACATAAGAAATTGCTAAGCTTAATATAAATGCCCAAACAATTGCCATTATTATTCGCACATGGACCACCTCGTTATGATAAACATTTTTAATTTTAATCGTTAATGATTTATAGTACCTTTACTATCGTACCAAATTGAATGACAAATGAAAAGTTTAATTAACAAGAGATCGATAAGTATTTAGTTATTCAACAGGTGGATTCATGTTTTACGATTGTTTCTCATCTTAAAAGTTTCAATGATACAAGCTAAATTTATTGATAGTGAAATTAAAAATATGCGAGATTAACCATTTTTACCTATATTTTATTTTTAATAG
>DATGTA010000151.1:0-9181 GCA_035302085.1 Bacillota bacterium | reverse complement strand
TTGTTTTTGTTCTTCTGTTCCATATTGATAGATTGGCCAGCTTGCTAAAGAAAGATGCGCTGACAATGTAACACCTGTTGAGGCACAAACACGGGAAAGTTCTTCAACAGCAATGACATAACTGACATAATCCGAACCAATCCCACCATATTCAACAGGCCAAGGAATACCTGTTAATCCTAGTTCAGCCATTTTATCAAAAATTTCTCGATCAAAACGTTCTTCTTCATCGCGTTCAGCAGCCGATGGTTCAACTTCACGTGTCGCAAAATCGCGGACCATTTGACGTAACATTTGTTGTTCCTCTGTTACTTGGAAGTTCATCACTTATCCCCCCACCATATGTTTAGCATACTTTTTTATTAAAAATATTAATGATTTAATAGTTGCTTGGCAATCACAATCCGTTGAATTTCATTTGTTCCTTCATATATTTCTGTTACTTTTGCATCACGGAAAAATCGTTCCACCGGATAATCTTCTGTATACCCATAACCGCCGTGAATTTGGACCGCTTCAATCGCTGTTTTAACCGCTGTTTGGGATGCGAACAATTTCGCCATTGATGCCTCTTTTGCACAAGGTTGCTCATTCGTCACTAAATGGGCGGCATGATATGTCAAACGTTTGGCTGCTTCAACGTCTGTTGCCATATTTGCTAATTTAAACGAAATGCCTTGTTGGTCGGCAATTGGCTTTCCAAATTGTTCACGTGTTTTCGCGTAATTAACACTTTCTTCTAAGGCTGCTTCTGCGATGCCAAGGGCTTGAGCGGCAATTCCGATGCGGCCAACATTTAATTGAGCGAGAGCAATTTTATAACCTTCACCTTCTGTCCCTAGTAATTGATCTTGATGGACGCGACAATGGTCAAACGATAGTTCAACGGTTGGTGACCCACGTAAACCCATCTTATGTTCCGCTTTACCAACGATTAGCCCTTCACAATCTTTTTCAACGACAAAAGCACTTATTCCATTATGACCATTTTTGTCGCCTGTGCGTGCAAATGTAATATAAGTATTCGCAACACCGCCATTTGTAATAAACGATTTCGCTCCATTTAAAATATAGTTTTCACCATCTTTTGTTGCCCGTGTTTTAATATTGGCAGCATCTGAGCCAGCAAGTGATTCCGTTAAAGCAAAAGCTCCTAAATATTCGCCTGTCGCTAACTTTGGTAAATACTTATCTTTTTGTGCATCTGTACCAAAATTTAAAATCGGCTTTGTGCCAACAGACGTATGGACAGATAAAATGACACCTAGTGTTGCACTAACTTTCGATAATTCATGGATCGCAATAATATATGATGTAAAGTCCATACCACTGCCGCCATATTTTTCCGGTATAGGAATGCCCATAAGTCCGAGCTGACCCATTTTTTTAATAAGTTCATGGGGAAATTCTTCTGTCGCTTCCATTTGGTCGACCGCTTCTCTTACGTCGTTCATCGCAAACTGTCGTACCATTTCACGCATCATTTGTTGTTCGTGAGTAAAATTTATTGTCATACTCATTTGCCTCCCACTTGACAAAAATGGTGTACAATGTGTACGACCGCTTGTCTTGTTCAATATCTATTTTTAGTTATTCATTATTTTGTATGTATAGGGAAAAATCATCATAATGACTTCATATTTTTTCGTAATTATGATGATCATTCCTTGTTATTATTTAATCATAGCGATAAAAGCCACGTCCAGATTTCTTGCCAAGCCAACCTGCTTTTACATATTGTCGTAACAGTGGACAAGGTCGGTATTTACTATCACCGAATCCTTCATATAATACTTCCATAATATAAAGACATGTATCCAAACCAATAAAGTCTGCTAATGTTAATGGCCCCATTGGATGATTCATCCCAAGTTTCATCACTGTATCGATATCTTCAACCGATGCAACTCCTTCATAAAGCGTATAAATTGCTTCATTAATCATCGGCATTAAAATACGGTTTGCCGCAAACCCTGGGAAATCTGCTACTTCAACAGGTGTTTTGTTAAGCTTTTTAGTGAGTTGCTGAATGACTTCATACGTTGCATCATCTGTTTGGATCCCCCGAATAATTTCAACAAGCTGCATAACAGGTACCGGATTCATAAAATGCATGCCGACAACTTGTTCGGGTCGGTTTGTCGCTGCAGCAATTTCTGTAATCGGTAATGATGATGTGTTCGTCGCTAAAATGGTATGTGTTGGGGCAACTTCATCTAACGTTTGGAAAATATTTTGTTTAACGTCCATATTTTCAATAGCCGCTTCGATGACGAGATCAACATCTTTTGCGTCATTTAAAGATGTTGAGCGGGTAATGTTGTTTAATGTCATCTCTTTTTCTTCGTCTGTTATTCGCTCTCGATCAACAGCACGTGTCAAAAATTTATTAATCGTTGCTAACCCACGGTCAATGGCCGTATCTTCAAGATCATTTAATATGACGTTGAATCCCGCCCCGGCGACAACTTGAGCAATTCCTGAGCCCATTTGTCCCGCACCAATGACCATAACGTTTTTAATGTTCATGACTCAAATCCCACCTTCATATATTAAGCTGTTTTACGCTTTCGGTACTTCGATTAAAATGGCATCACCTTGGCCGCCACCACTACAAATGGCCGCTACACCTAAGCCACCACCACGGCGCTTTAATTCGTAAATTAATGTTAAAATGATTCGGGCGCCGCTCGCACCAATGGGGTGACCAAGCGCAACGGCTCCCCCATTCACATTCACTTTATCTGGATCTAAATTAGCAATTTGCGCACTTGCTAAGGAAACAACCGCAAATGCTTCATTAATTTCAAATAAATCAATTTCTTCAACGGTTTTGCCTGTTTTCTTCAGTAATTCATTAATGACGAGTCCAGGAGTTTCCGGAAAATCTTTTGCTTCAACCGCAACTTCTGCATGGCCGAGAATTGTCGCTACAGGTGTTTTCTCCATTGCTTCAGCTTTTTCATTAGACATCACAACAAATGCTCCTGCCCCATCATTAATGCCTGGTGCATTACCTGCTGTAATTGTTCCATCAGACCCGAAGACTGGGCGTAGTTTACTTAACACTTCTAAACTTGTATCTTTTCTTGGCGCTTCATCTGTATCTACAACAACCGGTTCACCCCGACGTTGGGGGACTTCCACTGGCACAATTTCATCAGAAAATTTACCTGATTCAATCGCTGCAATGGCTCGCTCATGACTACGGAGTGACCACTCATCTTGTGATTCACGAGTAATTTCATACTTATTTGCCGTTGAGTTACCATACGTTCCCATATGAGCGCCGGTAAATGAGCATGTTAGACCATCATGAATCATTAAGTCGATTACTTGTTTATCACCCATACGATGACCCCATCTTGCATCTTGAAGAGCATAAGGTGCTTGGCTCATACTTTCCATGCCACCAGCGACAATAACATCTTCTTCGCCGAGACGAATGAGCTGATCAGCTAATGTGACACTTCGTAAACCTGAAGCACATACTTTATTAATTGTTTCTGTTTTGACATTCCATGGAATACCCGCTTCTCGAGCCGCTTGTCGGGAAGGTATTTGTCCTTGACCACCTTGTAACACCGTTCCAATAATAACTTCATCAACATCTTCACCTGTTATATTCGCACGCGCTAAAGCTTCTTTAATCGCTACACCCCCAAGTTTAGCTGCTGGTACCGTTTGTAAAGCACCACCAAAGCGACCAAAAGGTGTTCGAGCACCGGAAACGATAACTGATTTTCTCATTGTAAAACTTCCTTTCATATTTAAATGACATACTTTCCTGCATCATCACGAATCAACGATTTATGGACATTTTCCCAAAATATATATTTCTGAGCGACCGCTCGCTCGGCAGAGTTTTATGAGCAAAGGGAGCGAACAATGATTTTCAATGTCACATTGTTCACTCACACTATTATTTTTTAAGAAGCTTCTTCCTTTTCAGCTGCATCATCTAAGACAGACAGAGCTAAAATCTCCGCAACATCCATCGTACCAATATCTTGGTCAACTTCTTTTGCTTTCGTTCCGTCACTTAACATCGTTAAACAAAATGGGCACGCACTAGAGATCATCGATGGTTTAACAGCCATTGCCTGTTCCGTTCGGGCAATATTAACTCGTGTACCTACCGTCTCTTCGGTCCACATGAGACCACCACCTGCTCCACAGCACATCCCATTATCAAAGCTGCGGTCCATTTCAACTAATTCAAGACCTGGAATCGCTTTTAAAATCTCTCGTGGTGGGTCATAAACCCCATTGTAACGCCCTAAATAACATGAATCATGATAGGTGAGGCGCTCATTAATTGGTTTTGTCGGTTTTAAGCGTCCTTCCATCACAAGATCATATAACATTTGTGTATGGTGAATCACTTCTGCTTCAAACCCAAAATCAGGATATTCATTTTTAAAAATATTATAGGCGTGTGGGTCAATCGTGACGATTTTTTTGACGCCGAAACGTTCAAACGCCTTAATATTTTTTTGGGCAATATCTTGGAACAAAAATTCATTCCCAATCCGACGTGCCGTATCGCCTGAGTTATTCTCCCGATTACCTAAAATGGCAAAATTAATGCCTGCTTTGTTCATTAATTTAGCAAAAGCAACGGTAATTTTTTGGCTTCGATTGTCATATGAGCCCATTGAACTGACCCAAAACAAATATTCAAAGTCTTTCTTCTCTTTGCGCAACTCCTGTACAGTTGGAGCGTAAACTGTTTCATCTTGTTCGCGCCACTTTATCCGATCTCTCTTTGATAAGCCCCATGGATTGCCTTGACGTTCAATATTCGTAACCGCTCGTTGGATATCAGGGTCCATCTTTCCTTCCGTCATCACTAAATAACGGCGCATATCAATGATTTGTCCGACATGCTCATTCATCACCGGACAAGCATCTTCACAATTACGGCATGTCGTACAGGCGTTTAATTCCTCTTCGGTAATGACATCACCAATAAGTTGAACAGCTGACATTTCTTGAACGGCTTCATCGCGATCTTTATTCGCTAATTGGTTCGCTGACTGTCCGGCAAAAGCGTAAGCAGGAACCCAAGGTGATTTACCTGTAATGGCAGCCCCTTTTTCATTTAAATGATCACGAATTTTTAACATAATATCCATCGGTGATAACATTTTGCCTGTTGAAGCTGCTGGACAAACAGACGTACAGCGCCCACACTCCGTACACGCATAATAGTCGATCATTTGTCGCTGTGTGAAATCCTCAACTTTTCCAACACCAAATGACATGTTTTCTTCATCAGCCATTGCCGCCTCAAAATCAAATGGCTCTAATTTTCCAGGCACCTTTTGGCTAAAGGCAACATTTATTGGTGCAGCAATTAAGTGAGCATGTTTAGACTGTGGAATGTAAACTAGGAATACGAGAATTGTAATCGTATGAATCCACCATGAAACATAATACGCACTCATCGCAGCTGCAGGTGACATCCAACTAAAGATCGCGGCAATGACGGATGCAACAGGCTCTGTCCAAGTAGTTTCTGTACCGAGCCAAATATGGGCCATCCCATTTCCAAACAAAACAGTTGCCATAAGTGTCGCAATAAAAATAAGGACTAAACTTGCTTGCCATTGGCGATCTAAACGTGGTAACTTTTCCAAATAACGACGGTAAAACGCCCAAACAACCGCAATTAAAATAATTAATGTTACAATTTCTTGGAAAAATTTAAATCCAGGATAAAGCGGACCAAATGGCAAATGTTTACCGGGAGCTAACCCCATGATAAACATATTAATGGCGCCGAATTGTACTAAAATAAATCCATAAAATAACATTAAATGAATGAGACCTGATTTTTTGTCTTTAAAAAGCTTTGAATGCCCAAAGACAACCGTCCCAATCCGTTTCAGCCGTTCCTTAAGGGCCACATCATATGCTTCTTCTTTTCCGAGCCGAATATAAGCAACGCGTGTCGCTACAGCTCTTGCGAAAAGATATATCGCGTATATTGTGATGGCCGCAAACGCTAACATATTAATTAGCAAAAACGTATCCATAACATAATCCCCCTTTGTGTATGTTGTTGTGTTTAACATGAAACACAACTTCGACCAACTATCCTCGTAAATCAGGGTCGATTTAACAAGCAAAGGCGACCTATATGTTTACAATCATCATAGTTGATGTATTTTTTGATATAGTTCTATATCTTTACTTTAAACATGAACGATTATTCAGTCAACTGTTTTTCTTATAATTAGCAAATTTAGTTGAAATTTAAATGAATCTTACGATTAAGATTGAAGTCGTAAAACGAACATTTTTATTACTTTTCATAAAAACACTCATCTTTTTTGTATAAAAATAACTTGATGAACTGCACGTTATCAATTATTTTTCATGTAAAAACGTGTGACTATGATGTTAGCCACACGTTCTCATGAATTTGATTAATTTTTCTCGACATTCCAAAAGATGACACCGTGTAAGAAGCCCATTTGATCAATGTTCGTTCGTGTTGAAGTAACGGTCGTTTTATTACCAAATTTGATAATTGGCATATAATCATAAAATGTTTCTTGTAAAAGACTGAAGTTTTCTTGGGCTTCTTCTTGTGATTCAGATGCTTGGATGGCATCCAAATACTGATCGAGTTCTTCGCTTTCCGTCCAACCAGGCCATTGGCTACGAGAATCTAAAAACACATAACTCGATGGAATGGGTTCTGTTGGGAAGCCTGTAATGAAAATATCATAAGCATTTTCATCTTCTCGTTTTTCTAAAACGGTCGCCCAATCCGATAAATCTAAATTAACATTTAAGCCTAAATCTTCCAACTGACTATGAACGACTACCGCAGCATCGTAGTGGTCTTGGTAATCTCTTGTCGAAACAATTGTTAACTCTTCGCCATCATAACCTGCTTCGTCTAACAATTGTTTAGCTTTGTCTAAATCTTTTTGATTATATTGATCTGCACCAGCTTCACTATACCAATCGACTTGATCTTTAATCATTAAACCATGCTCAAGCTCGTAAAAGTTTTCATTATTAAAAGCTGCTTGCAAAATCGCCTCTTGGTCAAGTGCAGCATTGACCGCTTGTCGAGCTAGTTTATCTGTAAAAAATCCTTGTTTTTTGTTAAACACAACAGCGTTAAATCCGTTATGGTCAATATGATTGACAATTTCATCGTCTGTTTCTAACATTTCCGCATCATCGAACGAAATCGCATTTGCAATATCATACTCACCGGATTTAATTCCTGCAACACGTGTGGAAGCATCTGTTACAAAATGAAACTTGATTTCATCGACTTTAGCTTCTTTTTTACCGGCTAAACCGCTCGCTGGCTCATCAACTGGTTGGTAGTCAGCAAATTTTGACACTGAAATATATTGGTCACTTACCCAGTCTTCAAATTTGAATGGACCTGTTCCGATAAATTCATCCATACCTTCTTCTGTTGCAGCGTCAACGATTTCTTTCGGTGTAATGACCGCTGCTTGACCAGGATCAGCTAAAACGTGTAAAGCCGTAAACATACGTTCTTCAAGCTCAATAACAACTGTGTCATCACCTTCAGCACTTATCTCTGCATCGCTAAAGTGTGTTTTTCCTAAACCTGCTGTATTTCGCCAACGATCAAGTGAGGCAACGACATCTTCCACCGTCATCTCTTCACCATTATGGAACTTAATACCTTCACGCAATTTAAATGTAAGTGTTTTACCATCTTCACTCACATCATAACTTTCAGCTAACATTGGCTCAACTTCGTAATTTTCATTCATCGTTACGAGTGACTCATAAATATGACGTGTAATATCTCTTGTCACGACAGCTGTCGTCATTAAAGGATCCATTGTCGGTGGTTGCGCATTAAAAGCGACTTCTAATGTGACAGGCTCATCACTCGTGTCTTTTGTCTCTTCTTCCTCGGGTTCATCCGAACTCGAACACCCTATAAAAAATAATGCGACGATACTAATCATTAGTAAAAATCGTAAATTTCTCATATTTATCCCCCATTTTTTATGGAATCGTCTCGGTCGTTCTATTCTATAAATGAATCACCCATCTGTCAAATAAATTCCGAAATTTTTCTAAAAATTAACGTTATAAATTACATTTACATTTACTTACTCAACTATAAGGGTTCAGATTAATTTTTTTAAGAAAGCGACCAAGTCTTGCGGCGAAATAAATTATGGCTTTAAATAACCGAGGACGAAAATAATTTCGCTCCTCGGTCGATGTTAATTTCCATTTTATTTACATTCGCTCTGGTGCTGTCACACCGAGAATGTCTAATCCATTGGCAATTGTTATTTTAACAGCTTTCATAAGAGCAATACGTGCGGCTGTTAATGGTTTATTCGATTCATCAAGTACTTTTTCTGCATTGTAAAAACTGTGTAAAAGAGCTGACAAATCATAAACATACTGTGTAATAAAGTGTGGTGCTTGACGTTTTGCCGCTTCAGAAATTGTCGCAGGAAATTCGCCAAGTTTTTTTAATAAATCAAGCTCTTTTTCACTCGTTAATAACGAAGCATCATATGTTTCACTGTCCAAATTAGTTTTTTTAGCTTGTGATAACATCGTGCAAATTCGAGCGTGTGCATATTGTACATAATAAACCGGATTGTCCGTTGATTGAGTTTGTGCTAGATCAGTATCAAAATCTAAATGTGTATCATTTGAGCGAGCGACAAAGAAGTATCTTGCCGCATCGACACCGACAGTATCCATCAATTCACGAAGGGGGACTGTATTTCCGCTTCGTTTACTCATCCGCAATGTTTGACCTTTTTCTAATAAATTAACCATTTGTGTGACCTTAATGACAAGACGGTCTTTTTCATAGCCAAGTGCTTGAATGGCTGCATGCATCCGAGAAATATATCCGTGATGATCTGCCCCCCAAACATTGATTAATAAATCAAACCCACGTTCAAATTTATTTTTATGGTAAGCGATATCCGGCGTTAAGTACGTATAATCACCATTTCGCTTAATAAGTACACGATCTTTATCATCACCAAAGGCGGTTGATCGGAGCCATGTCGCCCCATCTTTTTCGTAAATATAGCCCCCTTCCCGCAGTTGTTCAATCGCCTCGTTAATCTGCCCGTCTTTATAAAGGGACCTTTCGGAAAACCAATGATCAAAGACAACACGAAAACGCTCAAGG
>DATGTA010000150.1:0-7929 GCA_035302085.1 Bacillota bacterium | reverse complement strand
GTAATCTTGCCGTAAAAATCGCTCCTTTTAAAGCTTCGCCAACAATGTGAGGCGCTAGGAAAAAACCTTGATACATTTCTTGTAACATGTTAAAGGTTGCACCTGTTTCTTTACCTAAGCCAGGAGCGGTTAATCGATTGGCCGCTTTTTCGATTAAGTCTTCTCGACCGACAATATAGCCACCTGCACGAACGAGCCCACCCCCAGGATTTTTGATCAGTGACCCAGCAATAATATCGGCACCAACGTCTGTCGGTTCTTTCAGCTCAACAAACTCACCATAACAATTATCAACAAAAACAATTAAGTCTTTATTAATCGTTTTAACAAAGTCAATCATTTCTTTAATGTCAGCAATTGTAAATGATGGGCGGTCACTATATCCTTTTGACCGTTGAATGCCGATTACTTTTGTTTGATTGCTTATAACTGTTTTTAATTTTTCATAGTTTACGGATCCATCGTCAAGTAAATCAACTTCATTATAAGCAATTCCATATTCTTTCATTGAACCAGAATGATTTCCTCTAAGACCGATAATTTCCTCAAGTGTATCATACGGTCTTCCGGTCATGTAAATAAGTTCATCACCTGGTCGCAGTAAACTATACAAAGCCGTTGAAATGGCATGGGTGCCTGAAACAATTTGTGGACGAACGAGCGCATCTTCTGCACCAAACACATTTGCATACAATGCTTCGATCCCTTCTCGGCCTGCATCACCATACCCATATCCATCACTAGAGCTAAAATGAAAATCACCAATTTGTTCTTCTCTAAAAGCATCGAGAACCCGCCGTTGGTTGTGTTCAACAGTTTTTTGGACATTTTTAAAAAGAGATTGACAGTCTTTTTCCGTTTGTTCAATTAATTGTGTCATCATTGGATGTTGCCTTGCTCCTTTATCATCGATCGCATCGGATGATCTTTTTGAATATATCCTTGTATAAAATATTTATTTGCTTGCTCATCGAATGTTCTTTGACTAACAATTGTTTGCAGCTGTAACTGATGAAGTAATTTACCTTGATCTGGCTGAACGTTAACCTCATAAAAATCCCATGCATTTTTTAACGTGTCTTCAATTTTCTCTAATAAACGATCAAGATCACTTGCTTGATAAGCCGATATATTAATATACGGATGATTTGTTGGAATAAATGGCTTCGTCAATAAATCAACTTTATTATAAACTGTTAATTTTGGAATATGTTCGGCATGTAAATCTTGTAAAAGTTCAAGCACCGTATCTTGTTGTTGCACATGATCTGGATTTGCAACATCGACAACATGTAAAATAAAATCTGCTTCAGCTACTTCTTCCAATGTTGAACGAAACGCTGCAATAAGTGTCGTCGGTAGTTGCTGTAAAAAACCGACAGTATCTGTCATTAACATTTTAAACCCACTAGGTAATTGAATTTGTCGGGTTAATGGATCAAGTGTTGCGAACAATAGGTCTTCTTCCAATGTTTTACTTGCAGTTAATCGATTAAAAATGGTCGATTTACCAGCATTTGTATAACCAACGATCGCTATTTGAAAAACATTTCTTTGTTGACGGCGTTTGCGATATTGATCACGTTGTTTAACGATCGATTGAAGACGTCTTTTTATATCATCAATCCTTTGCCGGATATGCCGTTGATCAGTTTCTAATTTTGTTTCACCTGGACCACGCGTTCCAATACCTCCACCAAGTCGAGATAAAATGGTTCCTTTTCCATATAAACGTGGTAACATATACTCAAGCTGGGCTAACTCAACTTGTAATTGACCTTCACGTGTTTTCGCTCGTTGTGCAAAAATATCTAAAATTAATTGACTACGATCGATCACCGGAACCTCTAATCGGTCTTCTAAATTGCGCATTTGCCCAGGCGATAATTCATCATTTGCAATGACAAGATTAATCTCTAAGTCATTAACTAATTGTTTAACTTCGCTGACTTTACCACTACCCATATATAAAGCTGCATGAATCCGTTCCAAATTTTGTGTCACAACTTCTTTGACATTGCCACCTGCTGTATAACATAAAGACTTTATTTCTTTAAGGGATGAATGAAATTGTTGATCATCATCAACTATTTTGTTTACCGCAATGATGAGTACATTTTCTTTCGCCATATAAGTAAATTACCTCTTTTCAGCTAACAATTAAAACAGTTAAATGTTACCTTTATTCTAACAAACTATACAAAAGGAAACAAAGTTCGACTGTTTTAATCGTCAATAAATGAAAAGTCTTCACGTGTTAACATCATTAAATCATCAGCTAATAAATGATTCATACCAATCAAACGCATCGCTTGTGTACGAATGGCTCGTTCGATTGTATTACGGATATATCGGGCATTTGAAAAATTATAATCATTGAACAATAATTGCTCGATCAAATGATTTTTCAATAAATGAATCGCTGATTTTGCTAAAATATAATCACGTTCATGAGCCATTATTTTAGCAATATTTATAAGTTCATCAACCGAATAATCGGGAAAGTCAATAATAAAAGGAAAACGGGATTTTAACCCAGGGTTTAGACGAAGAAAATAGTCCATTTCATAAGGATAACCAGCCATAATGATCACGAGGTCATTTTGAAAATCTTCCATATGTTTCACTAAACTATCAATCGCTTCTCGACCAAAATCTTTTTCGCCCCCACGAGCTAATGAATAGGCCTCATCGATAAATAAAATACCGCCTAGCGCTTTTTTAATAAGATTTCTTGTTTTTTGGGCGGTTTGACCAATATATTCACCAACTAAATCCGCACGATCGACTTCAATGATATGACCTTTTGATAATATATTCATCTCGTAGTACAGTTGGGCTAGCGTTCGAGCAAACGTCGTTTTACCAGTCCCTGGATTCCCTTTAAACATCATATGAAATACTTGTTGGGAACAGTTTAATTTAAAATGTTGACGTTGCTCATTAATCAGTCGCATCGCATATATTTCTTTCACATGTTGTTTGATCTGTTCTAAACCGATAAACTTTGCAAAATGTTGTTCAATCATTCGAAATGTCGGTTCATCTCTCACTTCATGTGTTCGTTTGTTTTGGGAGCAATTGATGTCATTTTCATTAAAAACAATGTTTATTTGGTTGCTTTTATCTCGTTTCATCGATGTTTGCAAACGATCACCCCTTTAGTGCTGTTAATGATAGTCTATTCAGAAGATAAAAAGGTGTGTCATTCGCCTAGATTTTATTTCTCGGCAAAACCGGACATAATGTTTATGCCCGGTGATTGCTTATTCATTGTTTAAAGTGACCTGTTTTGCGGGAACAAATGTGGAAATGGCGTGTTTATAAATTAAATGTTGTTGACCATCAGATTCTAAGAGTACCGTAAAATTATCAAAGGCTTTAATTTGTCCTCTTAACTGAAAACCATTCGTTAAAAAAACAGTGATCGGTGATCGGTTTTTGCGTAATTCATTTAAAAACGTATTTTGTAAATTTGCCGCTTGCGCCATCTTAGCTCCTCCTCTTCTCTATCTATGATTATATTTATTCGCTATATGTTAAATAACTCCTGCTAAATCTGCTAGAATTTTATCGTACACGTGACGTTTAGTTTCTGGTAAAATTTCATACCAGTTAACATCCATTTTATTTTTAAACCATGTCAATTGTCGCTTAGCATATCTTCTTGTATGACGTTTTAAATCTTCAATACATAATTCTAATGATCGTTCGTTTTTAAAATAAGGAACAAACTCTTTATATCCGATCCCACGCATGGCTTGTGTATGTTCATAGCCTTTATGATACAGTGATTGCACTTCATCGATTAACCCCATCTCTATCATTTCATCAACCCGTTCGTTAATTCGCTCATACAATAAGCTTCGTTCCATTGTTAGGGCAATGATATGTTCATTATATAATGGTTCATTTTGTTGCTTATTATGTCGTTCACTCATCGTTTCGCCAGTTGTTTCATAGATTTCAAGGGCCCTAATGATCCGCCGGTGATTATTCGGATGGATTTTACTCGCTTGCTTAGGATCGATTTGTTGTAACTTATGATAAAGCGGTGCGATACCTTCGCGCTCGATTTGCTCCTTTAATGTTGCGGTATATTTTGGATCACGTTTTACTTCAGTGAAATCATAATTGTACAAAGCAGCTTGGATATATAGGCCACTTCCACCAACTATAATTGGTAATTTGTTTTTGGCTAAAATATGATCAATATATTTACGGACATGTTTTTGAAAGTCAGCAACCGAAAATGGTTTATTAGGTTGTATTATATCAATCATATAATGCGGAATACCTTGCATTTGTTCAGAGGAAATTTTATCTGTTCCAATATCCATTCCTTTATATACTTGCATCGAGTCCCCACTAATAATTTCACCTGATAATTTTTGGGCGATTTCAATACTTAAAGCTGTCTTACCTACAGCTGTTGGTCCGACAATTGCAATAACAGTATTTTTCATGTCTCTTCCCCTAAGATTATATTCTTAAACTAACCATCTACTTGATAAGCACTTATCGCTTGCTTTTGTTGCTCTAAATCATATAACCAAGTAATAAGTAACTGACGTGTTTGCTCATCATGTAAATGATTTGCTAAATATATACCTTCACTTTTAATATCATGAATGATATGATCATAGTCTTTCGCAAGTTGTTGCATCATTTCCGGTAAATATTGCTCGGCACTCGCTTCTTCTAATGTTGTTTCAGCGAGATATTTTGCTAATGTTGCTAGAGGCTTGCCATTAATCGCTAAAATTCGCTCACCGATATCTAGCATAAGCTGTTTATATTGTAAATGAGATTCATAAAAATGCTGCCGTAAATTAACGGCTCTAGCCCCCTGAGGGTACCAATAATAACGGAGTAACTTCGTGCTCATCACACATGCATTTGCTAACAATTGATTCATATATTTAATCAATCTTCGGTTATCCATAAAACATCTCCTAACTTTTTTACAGTTTAACCGAGGCGGTGTTTAAATATACATTACATGATCCGCTTAAACATTTTTTCGATATCATTTGTTGAAAAGTGTACAATGATCGGTCGACCATGAGGACATGTGAAAGGATCTTTCGTCTGTTGTAAATCATTGAGCAAATAATTCATCGCTTCTATATTTAAATATTCATTCGCTTTAATCGATCGTTTACAAGCGAGTGTAATGGCGGCTTCTTCTCTTAAGGAACGAATATCGATCATTCCCTCTTGCATAATTTGCTCGACTAAATCTCTGATGATTTGTTCTTCAAGCCCCTCAGGAAACCATGTCGGATATGAACGAATAATATATGAATCTTTCCCAAATGTTTCGAAATTTAATCCAATTGATGCTAACTCTTCTTTAAATTGTTCGATAAAAATTGCTTCACTTTTGGTAAACTCAAATGTAATAGGCATTAATAGATCTTGACTTTCATGATGTGGATTGGCTAGTTTTTGTTGATAATATTCATATTTAATGCGCTCCTGTGCTGCATGTTGGTCGATCATATATAAGCCATTTTCGTTTTGTGCTAAAATATATGTTCCATGTAATTGGCCGATCGGATACATTTCAGGAATGCGTTTGTCAACACTTTTAGTAGGTGTTGATGCTTCAGCTAATGGTTGCTCATGTTTGATTGGTTCGATCAAATGATCATTTTCAGATGTTTTCACGGCGTGATTATTTTCTTTAATTGACAACGATTTTCCAGCATTATTTACCGTAAACGGTTGCCGACGACCAAGTTTTGGATCTGTTTGTTGAAAATTAATTGTTTGTTGCACCGGTGAATTTTCACGGTGATTTGCTCGTTTCACTTCAGGAATTAATCTCGTTTCACTGAGCGTTTCATATAACGATTGTTCCACCACTTCCATTAGTTCTTGATCCTTACTAAAACGAACTTCTAGTTTTGTTGGATGGACATTAACATCGACTAAAACTGGGTCCATTTGAATATTTAATACGACGATTGGGTACCGATGAATCGGTAACAATGTATGATAAGCCCGCATAATCGCTTTAAATAAAAGTGGACTACGAATATACCTTCCATTAATAATCGTCGTTATGTAATTTCGAGATGCCCGAGTTAATTCGGGTTTAGATAAATAGCCATCAATTTGAAAATCTAATGTGTTCTTTTCTACCGCAAGCATTTTTTGAGCAACATTTAATCCATAAATTTGGGAAATAACTTGTCGTAAGTCATTGGCACCTGATGTACGAAATAATCGTTTTCCATTATGAAAAACATCAAAACGAATATGTGGGTGAGCAAATGCCATACGGTTTAATAGATCAGTTATATGGCCAAGCTCAGTGTGTATTGTTTTCATATATTTTAATCGTGCGGGTGTATTATAAAATAAATGATTAACGGTTATTTTTGTTCCTTGCCGGGCATCGCTTTTGGCCCGGCTAATAATTTTTCCACCGTCTAAAGCGAGTAAAGTTCCTGCTTCATTACCTTGTGATGATTGTAACGTTAATTGACTAACGGCCGCAATACTCGCTAAAGCTTCCCCACGAAACCCGAGTGTTTTAATATGAAATAAGTCACGATCATGATCGATTTTACTTGTCGCATGTCGTAAAAAGGCACGCTCACAATCGGTAGCACTCATACCGATCCCATTGTCTGTTACACAGATTTGCTCAAGGCCTGCCTCTTTTAACTCAACTTTGATTAAAGTACTTTTAGCATCAATACTATTTTCAACGAGTTCTTTAACGACAGATGCTGGCCGTTCGACAACTTCACCAGCAGCAATTTTATTTGCAAGAACATCTGGAAGTACGTTAATCGTCATTTTATCACTCTTTCTTCGCACGAATTAATTTTTGTAATCGATATAATTCATTCATCGCTTCTAATGGTGTCATATCCATAAGTTCCATATGCTTAATTGTCTTGTAAACTTTTTCCATCGTTGGATCATTCATTTGTTTACTTGCAGCAAGTGGTTCAAAAAATGACAGTTGGGCAGTTTCTGTCGCTGTTTCTGGGGTTTCTTTATGGCGAGCATTATTTGTTTCAAATTGTGTTAAAATTTCTTTCGCTCGTTCAATTAATATTTGAGGCAAATGTGCTAATTGTGCCACATGAACACCATAACTTTCATCAGATGCTCCATCTTGCACTTTATGCAAAAACACAATTTTATCATCATGTTCTTCTGCACGTACATGAATATTTTTTAAACGAGCTAATGAGTTCTCTAAAGCTGTCAGTTCATGATAATGGGTGGAAAATAAAGTTTTGGCTTGAATATGATCGTGAATATATTCAACAATCGCTTGAGCTAAAGCCATCCCATCATAAGTGCTTGTACCCCGTCCAATTTCGTCGAGTAATATTAAACTATTTTCAGTCGCATGTGTTAACGCATGGTTCGCTTCAAGCATTTCTACCATAAATGTACTTTGACCAGCGACTAAATCATCCGCTGCCCCGATTCGTGTAAATATTTGGTCAAACACGTGTAATTGTGCTTCGTCAGCTGGAACAAAGCAACCAATTTGACCCATAATAGCTGTTAACGCTAGTTGGCGCATATACGTACTTTTTCCAGACATATTTGGCCCAGTTATGAGTAATATGTTTTTCTCATGATCTAATAAAATATCGTTTGGGACAAACTCGCCCTCTAGCATTACTTGCTCGACGACCGGATGACGTCCATTTTTTATCGCCAATTTTTGGTCGGAAAACTTAGGTCGTGTATAGTTATTTTGATCACTCACGGTGGCAAATGATTGTAAAACATCGAGTTGGCTAATGACTTGAGCTAATTCTTGCAAGTCAGTTGTATACGTTTTGATTTTTTCACGTAATTCGACAAATAGTTCATACTCAAGATCAATACTTTTTTCCTCAGCCTCTAATATTAATTGTTCTTTTTCTTTTAATTCAGGTGTAATAAAAC
>DATGTA010000149.1:0-4358 GCA_035302085.1 Bacillota bacterium | reverse complement strand
GCTTACAGGAAGTGGAGGCCATGGTGGCTATCCACATTTAGCTGTTGATCCATTATGGATATTAGGGACTGTCTTGCAAAAGTTTTACAGTACGATTGGTAGACGCTTTTCACCTTTAGATGTTGTCGCAGCAAGTATCGGTAAAATTGAAGCAGGTGAAGTAAACAATGTCATCCCGTCAGATGTAAAAATTTCTGGGACTTTACGTTCTTATTCCCCTGAAGCACGCAAACAATTAGTTACCGAAGTCGAAAATGTTTTTAAACTAGCTGAAAATTTTGGTGGCTCGTATGAATTTGTTTTAGAAAGAGGTGAACCCGCCTTAAACAATCATCCACTAATTAATGAATTAATTCATCAAGCCGCCTTAGAAATTTACCCTGACTTAACAGTTGATTGGGGACCATTTGGGCTTGGCGGCGAGGATTTTGCTCATATGACTGAGAAAATATCTGGAGCGATGTTTTTCTTAGGCTGTTCACTTGAAGATGGTTATGATCGCGATTTACATACACCAATTTTTGATATTGATGAAACTTGCTTACCAATTGGCACAGCGATTTTTGTTGCGACAGTTAATAAATATTTAACGAACTATTAAAAGATATATTCATTTTAATGGGTAAAAGTGAACATAGTCATATTAGTAATAATTAATATTTGTGTTTTGCTATAACAAATTTAAATATAGAATTCATTCAGTCAATTTTCGTTTTAAAATTAACTTAATGAGGTGATGTCGATTGATGAAAAGAACAAAACATAAAATGTTAATCGGTGGAAAATGGGTTGCACGAGAAAAAACAATAAATGTATATGATCCTCAAGACAACACTCGATTGACAACGATTCCGCAAGCATCGAAACAGGACGTTTTATTGGCTATTGAAGCGGCTGAAGAAGGTGCAAAAATAGCCGCAAAAATGCCAGTTCATGAACGAGTCTCTATTTTAAATAAAACCGCTGACTATATCGAAAAAGAACATGATCGTTTTGCTAAAACAATTGCCTACGAAGGGAGTAAAACAATTGTTGAAGCCCGCTCAGAAGTCACTCGTTGTGTTAATACGATCCGTTTAAGTGCTGAAGAAGCGAGCCGGATAAATGGTGAAACAATTCCCTTTGATCAAATGCCAGGGCATGAACAACGTGTCGGTTATTTTTATCGATTTCCCATTGGGATTATCGCTGCGATTACACCATTTAATGATCCTCTTAATTTAGTTGCCCATAAAATAGGACCAGCAATTGCAACAGGTAATGCGATCATCGTCAAACCTGCAACATTAACACCGCTTAGTGCGCTTTTACTCGCAGAAGCTTTTGATAAAAATGGCTTACCTGAAAAAGTATTGTCAGTCATTACAGGTAGTGGTCGTGAAATTGGGGATGAACTCATTACCCATCCAGCTATCCGGATGATTTCGTTTACTGGTGGGTTAGAAACGGGTACACATATTTCTAAACGTGCAGGTTTAAAAAAGATTAGTATGGAATTAGGTTCAAATTCACCAACAATTGTATTAGAAGATGCCGATCTAGATCATACGATTGCAAGTACGGTTGCTGGTGCGTTTGGTGCTGTTGGACAAAATTGTTTAGGGGTACAACGTGTATTTATTCAAGAATCCATTTTTGATCAATTTATTGAACGTTTTGTTCAAGAAACAAATAAAATAAAAACAGGTAATAAATTAGATGAAGCAACAGACATGGGACCACTCATCAATGAAACAGAGGCGATTCGTATCGAAACATGGGTTGATGAAGCCGTTAATTCTGGAGCAAAAATTTTAACAGGTGGCCTCCGTGAAGGAGCTTTTTATACACCGACAGTATTAGTCGATGTTCCTTATGATGCCAAAATTGCTCAAGAAGAAATATTCGGCCCTGTTGTCCTTATGTTTCCAATCGCTCATTTAGATGAAGCCATTACAAAAGCAAATCGAGTCAACTATGGCTTGCAAGCGGGAATTTTTACAAAAAATATTGAGGCGGCTTTTGCTGCAATTCATCGATTAGATGTTGGGGGAATCATGGTTAATGATAGTAGCGATTATCGTATTGATGCGATGCCATTTGGTGGGGTGAAAGGTTCTGGACTCGGACGAGAAGGGGTTAAGTTTTCTATGTTAAAAATGACTGATCCGAAAGTTGTTAATTTTAATTTATAATCTAAAATTTCATAAAAACTTTTAACAATTCAGTCAAAGATTAAGCGATGGAGCATATCATTTGCTGATCCATCGCTTTTAAATGTGTCATAATACTTTTGATCTCGTTAAAAACTGATCCGTTTCGCTCCTAAATATCTTTCCTGCCAATAACTCGTGCTTAATTCACTCGTTACAACACCTGAAGATGTTCCTGCGTGAATAAATTCACCGTTTCCAACATATACCCCCAGATGCGAGGGTCCGGGTTGATATGTTTCAAAAAAAACTAAGTCACCGACAGATGGATTTTCAACTGGTTGGGAAAAGTTCCATATGTCATTTACGGTTCGAGGAACAGTTTTGTTTTGTGTTTCATAAATATATTGAATAAACCCGCTACAATCAAAACCACTAGGTGATGTACCGCCCCAAACATATGGCGATCCAATGAGCGAATAGGCCACTTCAACAATATCGTTTGATGCTGTTTCTTTTTGCTCAATTGGTTCTGGTTGCTCTTCTGTCTTTTGCTCAACTTTTGCTTCATCGTTTGTGACATTTTCAACTTTATTTATTTCTTCTTCATATAAAGGAGTTAACGTTTCTTCAGGATGGTTTTTAATCAATTTCACTTCATGCTCATCTTCAACAATTTGTAAAGCTTTTTCTGTTAAAGGGCCATAAATACCATCAATTTCACCGGTATAATAACCAAAAAATTGTAATGATGTTTGCACAATTTTTACATCTTCACTCGACATCCCTAAGTATATCTCATGTGATAATGTTTTCAGTTGCTCCATATGATATTCTATGTCACGAATGACAATCGCTTGAATTGTCGCTAAATCTGCCTGACCCGTTACGTACAAGAAGTTATCTTTTTGAAACGTTTTAATCGCATGTTCAGTGAAAACGCCATATTCGCCATCAATCGCATGGTCATAATAGTTAAGTTTTGTTAATTTTTTTTGTAAAATTTCTACAGATTCACCATGTTCTTTGAAGGTTAGTTGTTCTGTCTCTAACAGTTGGTCATTATCCATTGCTGGATATGAATGAACATAAGTTGCAAAAGGTTGGCTAATCATCATACTATAAAGCACTGAACGTTTCAGAGCGGTATTATAGGAACCTTGCAACAAACTAACAACCTCCTTTATGTTAACGTTTCTTAACTATTTTATGAGATGGATATTTTTTTATGTCAATTAATTATGTTACAATAAATATATCTATAATAATGAAAAAATTTAATGTGATGGAGGCAAATCATGATATCATTTCTTGTAGCATTAGATAAAAATTATGTCATTGGTTATAACAATGATTTACCGTGGAGTCTTCCTTTAGACTTAAAATTTTTTAGGGAAGTAACAACAGGACATACGATTATTATGGGTCGTAAAACATTCGATGCCATCGGTCGAGTTTTGCCTGAACGTAAAAACGTTGTCTTAACACGCCAACAACAAAGTGAATTTCCTGAAGGAGTAACTGTCATTCATGATATAGACGAGATTTACAAATGGGAAAAAGAAAATCCCGATGAAGAATTATTTGTCATTGGTGGTGCTGAGTTATTTAAACAAACATTTCCTCATGCTGATCGACTATATTTAACATACATCGACCATGAATTTAAAGGTGATACGTATTTTCCGTCATTTAATAAAGACGAATGGGAATTAACCCATGAAGAAAAAGGTATTCGTAATGAAGAAAACCCGTATGATTATTATTTTTTACAGTATGATCGAAAATAATATAATGGGGCGATAATATGTTAACATGTGGAGTTGTTTTATCAGGTGGTCAATCAACGAGAATGGGGACGAATAAATCACTCCTACCGATTGATGGAAAAGTGGCTATTCAACATATCGTTGATGAACTTACGCATTGTGTTAATGATTTAATTGTGATTGCTAATGATAAACAGCCATACGAATTTTTAAATCAACGAATTTATGCTGATCGCTTTCAAGATAAAGGGCCTTTAGCAGGCTTAGAAAGCGCACTTTTCAATCATGATGCTGATTTATATTTCGTTGCGGCTTGTGATATGCCATTTGTTTCGTGCCAAGTTTATAACGTTTTATCTGAACAAGCGGAAGACTTCGATGCTGTTATACCGATTTATGAGGGTAGGGAACACCCGTTAGCAGGCATTTATCGCCGGTCGATCTTACCACATGTGCA
>DATGTA010000148.1:0-6693 GCA_035302085.1 Bacillota bacterium | reverse complement strand
GAGAAATTACGGCAGAAGTATCAGGGTCTGTCAGTGCGGAAGTGATTGCAGAAGACGCTGAGGGAATGATCGCTGAAGGAAAAGAACTCGCTGCAATCGCACCGAATATTACGATTAAAGTTCCAATGACTTTAGAAGGTTTGCAAGCTGTTAAGACATTTTCCGATCTTAAGATTCAAACAAATGTCACTTTAATTTTTAATGCGAATCAAGCATTACTCGCTGCACGAGCTGGTGCGACATATGTTTCACCATTTCTCGGTCGCCTAGACGATATCGGTCATGATGGCATCGAATTAATTTCGACGATTGCAAACATTTTTGATCGCCATAAGATTGAAACGAAAATTATTGCAGCGTCGATTCGACATCCGTTACATGTGATTGAATCTGCTTTAAACGGGGCTCATATTGCAACCGTTCCTTTTAATGTTTTAGAGAAATTAGTGGAGCATCCATTGACTGATCAAGGAATTGAGCAATTTTTAGCGGACTGGAAAAGTGTTCAATAATTAGCTGTGATATGTTGACATTCAAGTGATTTAATTTCTTAAAATTATTGTAAACTAGACGATCACGTTCGTGCGTGCATCTATTTATATACGCAGTATCCTGTTGCAACAATAAATGAACGCAGACTAAGACCGCCACGTCCTGTGGCACCGTCTGCGTTAGTACATCCTGTACGTCATAGCACGTCCTATGCGTCCACCGGCTAAATTCGCAACGTCCTGTTGCAACAATAAATGAACGCAGACTAAGACCGCCACGTCCTGTGGCAACGTCTGCATTAGTACATCCTGTACGTCATAGCACGTCCTGTGCGTTAAAGGGGGGTTGGTTTATGGAAAAGATATTAATTGAAGGTGGCCGGAAACTAAACGGTCAAGTCCAAATAAGTGGTGCAAAAAATAGTGCAGTCGCTTTAGTTCCGGCAGCTATTTTAGCAGATTCCGATGTCATTATCGATGGTATGCCTGACATTTCGGATGTGTTTACATTAGGGAAGATTATCGAAAGTATTGGCGGAAAAGTTGCTTATGAAAGGGAAGACGCATCAAATCAAACGATACATATTAGCCCACAACAAATGACATCAAAACCACTCCCAAATGGCTATGTTAAACAACTCAGAGCGTCCTATTATTTTATGGGAGCGATGCTTGGTAAATTTAATGAAGCAATTATCGGGTTGCCCGGGGGATGTCCTTTAGGGCCCCGTCCGATTGACCAACATATTAAAGGATTTAAAGCCCTTGGTGCCGAAGTAACAAATGAGCAAGGATTAATTCATTTAAAGGCAAAAGAATTACGTGGTGCACGTATTTACCTTGATGTTGTTAGTGTCGGAGCGACGATAAATATTATGCTGGCAGCTGTTAAAGCAAAAGGACAAACAGTTATAGAAAACGCTGCTAAAGAACCCGAAATTATCGATGTTGCAACATTATTGACGAATATGGGTGCAAAAATTAAAGGTGTTGGTACCGATATTATACGTATTGAAGGTGTTTCAAGATTAGACGGTTGTCGCCATACGATTATTCCTGACCGTATTGAAGCAGGTACATACGCTATATTAGCAGCTGCTCAAGGCGAACAAGTAATCATTGATAATGTCATTTATGAACATTTAGAGTCTCTTTTAGCGAAACTTCGCGAAATGGGTGTCACCATTAAAGAAAGTGCTGAACAAATTTTAATCATGCCTACACAACCATTAAAGTGTGTTGATATAAAAACACTCGTCTACCCTGGATTCCCAACCGATTTACAACAACCATTTACAACATTATTAACGAAAGCTAAAGGAACAGGTATTATTACGGATACGATTTATACGGCCCGCTTTAAACATGTCGACGAATTAAGACGCATGAATGCAAGTATTAAAGTTGAAGGTCATTCAGCGATCATATCAGGTCCAACAGAATTAAAAGGGACTCGTGTACATGCAACCGATTTACGAGCGGGTGCAGCCCTTGTGATCGCTGGTTTAATGGCCAATGGAATTACGGAATTAACCGGTGTTCATCATATTGATCGTGGCTATGAAAAAATGACAAATAAATTAGTACAGCTCGGTGCCAATATTTGGCGGGAAAAAACAACAAAAGCTGAAATAAAACATATTTAAATTTTACTGTTGTTAGAAGGAGTGGGAAAAGTTTGGAAAGAAGTTTAACGATGGAACTCGTCCGTGTCACAGAAGCAGCTGCTTTAGCTTCGGCGCGTTGGATGGGTAAAGGCAAGCAAAATGAAGCAGACCAAGCCGCAACAACTGCCATGCGCACAGTTTTTGATACAATTCCAATGCGAGGGAAAGTTGTCATTGGCGAAGGCGAGATGGATGAAGCCCCCATGTTATATATCGGTGAACAACTTGGTACAAAAGAAGGCCCCAAAGTTGATGTCGCTGTTGATCCACTTGAAGGAACAAAAATTGTTGCACAAGGTACATGGAATGCTCTGTCAGTCGTTGCCATTGCGGAGCGTGGCAATTTATTACATGCACCTGATATGTATATGAAAAAAATTGCTGTTGGACCTGAAGCGGTTGGGAAAGTAGATATAAATGCTCCAACAATTGATAATTTACAAGCCGTCGCCAAAGCAAAAAATAAAGCGATTGAAGATGTTGTGGCAATCGTTCTTGATCGCCCGCGCCATGAAGAACTTATTGAAGACATTCGCAAAGCTGGTGCGAGAATTAAATTAATTACAGATGGCGATGTGGCCGCAGCTTTAAATACAGCTGTTGATGAAACAGGTGTTGATATTTTATTAGGTGTTGGTGGTGCCCCAGAAGGAGTATTAGCTGCTGCAGCATTAAAATGTTTAGGTGGGGAAATCCAAGGTAAACTTGCTCCAAGCAATGACGAAGAAATTAAACGTTGTCGAAAAATGGGTATTGAAGATGTGAATCAAGTATTTTATATGGATGATTTTTGTGCTGGAAATGATACTATTTTTGCAGCAACAGGTGTTACCGATGGTGAATTGCTCAAAGGTGTTCAGTTTAAAGGAACTGGAGCAACGACACAATCAGTCGTCATGCGGACGAAAAGTGGGACAATCCGTTTTATTGATGGTCAACACCGTTTAGAGCAAAAACCAAATCTCATCATGGATCCAACACCATAATTTTCCATAAAACATCGGTGAGTCAGTAGGTTATCTAGCGTATAAAAGTAACTTCAAGTGATAACCTACTGAAATTAGCTCCATTTAAATAACATTATGTTTTGAAGCTATTATTCATGGCTAAATGATGTCTAATGATAATATTTTAATAAGAATCCTTGCAAAAAGTAGGATTTATGATGACTTTTTAAAAATGTATGGTATATTGACGGTAGAAGCTTTTGAGGACATAGAAATGATCGCTCGGATTGGTTATAGTAAATGATCGTGAAAAATGTTTTACCTTCCGTTTATTCTTCAGCAAATAAAACCTATCCAACTTTTTTCTCAAACATCATGTAAAGAAATAATCGATTCAAAGTTATTTTTATGAATACATAATAAAGCAATCGTTTATTATGAAAAAAATGAATAAGGTGATGATATGAGTACAATTACGATTTCTCATTTAGAAGGGCTGACATTAAAAGAAATGTATCAGCTCGCTAAAGAGTACAAAATTTCTTATTATGCAAAGTTAACGAAAAAAGAACTTATTTTTGCAATTTTAAAAGCACGTGCGGAAAAAGATGGTTATTTGTTTATGGACGGAATATTGGAAATTATCCCTTCAGAAGGCTTCGGATTTTTACGCCCAATTAATTATTCTCCAAGTGCAGAAGACATTTATATTTCAGCATCACAAATTCGTCGCTTTGATTTACGTAATGGGGATAAAGTATCGGGGAAAGTTAGACCCCCAAAGGAAAACGAGCGATACTATGGCTTATTACAAATTGATGCGGTTAATGACGCAGATCCGGAAACATCAAAAGAACGTGTTCATTTTCCAGCTTTAACAGCGCTTTATCCTGATAAATTTATGCAGCTTGAACAAGGACAACATCAATTATCAACACGTATTATTGATTTAATGACACCTGTTGGATTCGGACAACGTGGCTTAATTGTTTCACCGCCAAAAGCAGGAAAAACAATGATGTTAAAAGAAATTGCGAATAGTATTTCGCGCAACCATCCTGAGGCAAAGTTAATTATTCTACTCATTGACGAACGTCCAGAAGAAGTCACAGATATTGAACGCTCGGTCCATGAAGATGTCGATGTCGTTAGTTCGACATTTGATGAAGTGCCTGAAAGTCATATTAAAGTATCTGAACTCGTTTTAGAGCGTGCGATGCGCCTTGTTGAGCATAAACGTGATGTGATCGTTTTAATGGATAGTATTACACGGCTTACACGAGCTTATAATTTAGTCATTCCTCCAAGTGGACGAACATTGTCCGGTGGAATTGACCCAGCCGCTTTTCATCGTCCAAAACGGTTTTTTGGAGCGGCACGAAACATTGAAGAGGGTGGAAGTTTTACGATTTTAGCAACTGCTTTAATCGACACGGGCTCGAGAATGGATGATGTTATTTACGAGGAGTTTAAAGGGACAGGTAATATGGAATTACACCTCGACCGGCAACTTGCTGAACGACGTATTTTCCCAGCGATTGACATTTTACGCTCTGGTACACGAAAAGAAGAATTACTCGTCCCGCAAGACCATTTAGATAAAATGTGGGCCATTCGTAAAACAATGCAAGATTCACATGACTTTACCGACCGTTTCCTTCGCCGCTTAAGAACATCCGAAAGTAATGATCGATTTTTACAAATGATGGAAGACGAAATGAAACGCCGCGGAACAGCGAAGCAATAAAAATTCTTTAATTTTGTTTTACTGTGGTAATAAACGGGATAAGTTTGCCCACCTCGTTAACTAATTGCTAGTCACTTCAGCAACTTAACGTTCATTTAAAAATATATGATTATTTAATTGCATTCATTTGTCGTCCTTGCTATAATCTTTCATATGTGATTAAATAAGAACATTCCATGAGATCGAGAGCAAAGGAGTGGAAAGTAATGAAGAAGGGTATTCATCCAGAGTATCAAAAAGTTGTTTTTATGGATACAGGTTCAGAATATAAATTCTTAAGTGGTTCAACACGTACGTCTGATGAAACGATTGAATGGGAAGACGGTAACACATATCCATTAATTCGTGTTGAAATTTCATCTGACACACATCCGTTTTATACAGGTAAACAGCGTGAAGACCGTGCAGGCGGACGTATTGACCGATTCAAGAGAAAATATAACTTAAAATAAACGTTTGTTGAATGCTTATAAAACGATGAAAACAGGCTCTTTCGCCTGTTTTTTTAATGAGCAAAATCGTCTAAAATTTTATAAATTATGTTATCTTTGACCGTTATTCGCTATTTATCATATAATTATAATGTTAGTGAGGTGAACATAATGTTAGACCGGCTTAATTTAATGGAAGATCGTTATGAAGCATTAAATGGTTTATTAAGTGACCCAGAAGTTATTAACGATGTCAATAAGTTAAGAGACTATTCAAAAGAACAAGCTGAACTTGAACAAGTCATTACAACTTATCGAAAGTTTAAAGATGTATCTTCAGAGTTAGAAGATGCCGAGGCGATGGTTGAAGATGAGCTTGATGATGAAATGAAAGAACTTGTTGAGATGGAAATTCACGAATTAACTGAGCAAAAAGCGGATTTAGAAGAACAGTTGAAAATTATGCTCCTCCCTCGGGACCCGAATGATGATAAAAACGTGATCGTCGAAATTCGTGCCGCAGCTGGCGGTGATGAGGCTGGGCTTTTTGCGGCTGATTTATACCGAATGTTTACGCGTTATGCGGAAAAAAATCGTTGGCACACCGAATTAATTGAAGCTGACACAACAGGTGTTGGTGGTTTTAAAGAAGTCATTTTTATGATTAACGGTGATGGGGCTTATTCACAACTAAAATATGAAAATGGTGCCCACCGTGTGCAACGTGTTCCGGAAACAGAATCAGGTGGAAGAGTTCACACATCAACAGCAACGGTTGCCGTGTTACCAGAAGCGGAAGAAGTTGATGTTGAAATTCGTAATGAAGATATAAAAATTGATACGTATCGCTCAAGTGGGGCGGGTGGACAACACGTGAATACAACAGATTCAGCGGTACGAATCACCCATGAGCCAACAGGGATCGTCGTCTCTTGTCAAGATGAAAAATCGCAAATAAAAAATAGAGAAAAAGCATTTAAAGTGTTGCGCGCTCGTCTATACGACAAATATCAACAAGAAGCACAAGCTGAGTATGATGCGACTAGACGTTCAGCTGTAGGAACAGGCGATCGTTCAGAACGAATTCGAACATATAATTTCCCACAAAATCGTGTAACAGACCATCGTATTGGCTTAACGATTCAAAAACTAGATCAAATTATCGATGGGGATTTAGACGACTTTATTGATGCACTTCTTGTTGCCGAACAAGCTGAAAAACTAGAACATATTGGTGAGTAATGATGAAAAAACGACCAAAATTGTATGAAGTCCTTAACTGGACTTCTCTTTTTTTAGAAAGTAATAATTGCGAAAGTAAAATTGCCGAAATTTTGTTATGCCATCATTTAAAGATAACAAAATCAAAACTTTATACAATGCTACAAGAGCCGGTTGCAAGTGTTACTG
>DATGTA010000147.1:0-7347 GCA_035302085.1 Bacillota bacterium | reverse complement strand
TTATCTGCACCATGAAAATCATAACAAATAATATCACCAAGTTTAAGTTCTTTGACGGAAGAAACTTCTTGAATGGTTGCTTGATTATTCGGGTGACTTAAATACCATCTGAGCGAATATGGTGTCAGTAAACCTTTTGCCTTTTGCATAATGCGTTCATCATCAGATATCATTGATTGACCAAAACCTGACATGAGACATTGTAAAATAAAACTTGCATGATGATCATTCAGCTTAGAAAATAACGGATTAATACTGTTCCACCAGCGTTCAGCATAGCGAACAGCAGCTAATCGTTCATAACGCTTTTGTGTTGGGATTAATTGTAAAATTGTATCATTTACAGTGCTTGGTCGCTTAAGATTTTTAGGTTGGATGAGTTGATGTTCAATAATTTTTTTATGATGTTGCTTAACATAATATGGAACAATCATCTCCTCTATATAAAATTTTTTCAGCGGATCACGCAGTAAAAATGATACATGAAAGATGTATTCATAAACGGAATATTGATGGCTGTTATATAAGCGATCCACTCTTCCTTTGGCATCAATCCGAATCAGTTTTAACCGACGTTTCTGAAACAATGCTTTTTTTCTTGCCCACCAACTATTAGTATCTGTTATTGTTTGAAAAAAATGTTCCCACGTCTGTACAATTTGTCGCATAAAAATCGCCCCCTTACTCTTATATGAATCATCAGAAACAATTAGAGCAAAAGAGGGGCAAACATTTAACATTACAAGTAAATTTCCTAAGCCAAATTAAATATGAAAGAAAACTTCATTTCAGTGGTTGTTCAAACGTTAATAATTGTTGTTTGCGATCTAAGCCACCACCAAATCCTGTTAAAGACCCATCAGAACCGATGACCCGGTGACACGGAACAACGATTGAAAAAGGATTTTTATTCAGGGCGCCACCGACAGCTCTCACAGCTTTCGGACGGTCAATCATTACGGCAATATCTTTATATGAAACTGTTTCACCATAAGGAATGCTTAATAATGCTTGCCAAACATCTCTTTGAAAATCTGTGCCATAAAATTTTTGCGGCACCGTAAAAGTTGTTAATGTTTGATTGAAATAAGCGATCAGCTCATTTTTAATTGGATGATTAATTGTCGCTTCTTTAATGTAATTTGAAAATTTAGCACGTGATAAATATGTTTTTATTTTTTGTTCATTATCCGTAAATGAGCCGAAGTCGACTCTTAACAAATACTCATCTGAGGTTGTTAATGTTAATGGACCAAAGAGGGTTTGTATCGTTTCATAACGAACGATTTGTTCGTGCATATTATTTTCCTACTTTCTCAGTTTTAAATTGTAAGCCTTTGTTCATTTCCTCCCGAACACGCTCATCAGTTTCTTTTAATAAAGCACGTTCGATCGCTTCATAAGCCTCTTCAGTGCCAATTTTTCCTAAAGCCCAAGCAGCGGTGCCACGAATAACGGGTCGAACATCTTCTTCCATCACAGCAATCAGTTCACTCACAGCTGTTTGATCTTTATAATGGGCAAGGGCAATCATCGCGTTACGTTGCAGGGGATTTTTTCCGCGCCAAAACCCTGACACATGACCAAACTTTTGACGAAATTCACGGTTGGATACCCGTAACATTGGTTTAAGTTTCGGTTTCGCTACTTCTGGGTCAGGTTCAAATTCCGGATGGTTATGAAAATCAATTTGTTTATTACGAGGACAAACCGCTTGACATGTATCACACCCATAAAGACGAGTCCCAAGTTTTTGGCGAAATTCATCAGGTAAAAAATCTTTCGTTTGTGATAAATAGGAAAGACAACGTTTCGCATTTGATTGTCCCCCTTGAACAAGTGCACCTGTTGGGCAAGCATCTAGGCAAATTCGACAGTCCCCACAACTATCTTCAACAGGCTCATCAGGTACAAAAGGAATGTTTGTAATTAATTCGCCTAAATAAACAAATGAACCGTACTCCTCGGTAATAATCGCTGTGTTTTTACCAGAAAATCCGATCCCCGCCCGTTTAGCAACGGCTCGGTCTGAAAGTTCCCCCGTATCAACCATTAATTGACTCTTTAAATGAGGTACTTGCTCTTTAATAAATGTCGTTAGCTTTTCTAAGCGATCACGTAATACGACATGATAATCGACCCCCCATGAAGCACGAGCAAAAATACCACGCCGGTTCTCTTTCGTACTTTTTGGTGGGTTTTTAATGCGTGATGGATAAGCTAAAGCAATGGCAATAATTGACTTTGCTTGTGGTAATAATGTTTGGGGTTCTGTTCGCTCTTTAATCGTTCCTTTTTCAAAGCCTGAGGCATAGCCAAGCTCTTGTTGGCGTCGCAACCGTTCTTTAAGTTCATCAAAAACATCTGCTGTCGTAAAACCGATTTTGTCAATGCCAATTTCTTCACTATAAGCGATAATATCCTTTTTTAATTGATGAACGTTCATGAGTAGTCACCTCATCTTTCTAAAGTATATTAAACCATAAAACCTTATCTACTAAAATATATCATCATTTCATGTTCCTGTTCATAGGATATACTTAATTTAACATATTTATTGACCTTAATGATAGTTGAAAATATATCCTTTTAATAATTATCAGATAAGGGTTGCTGTTACTTTACGCAACATATAAAGACGTTTATAATATAAATATATGAGGAGGAGATAAACATGTCTGTATACCCAATTATACTATCACAATTAACTTTTACCCACCGTGACAATTTATCATATCCATATGAAGAACGTGGATTACAATTTGGGGATGGAATTTATGAAGTCATTCGTATATATAACGGACACTATCATTTATTCCAAGAACACATTGATCGATTATTTCGCTCAGCCGAAGCAATCAAACTAGAATTACCTTTTACGAAAGAAGAAGTTTCTGAACGATTATTGCAATTACTAGAGAAAAATGATATGAAAACCGATGGAAAAGTTTATTTACAAGCGACAAGAGGGTCGGTTAAACGTGATCATGCTTTTCCAACAGATGATATTGTTGCTAATTTTTACGCTTATGTTGAAGACCAATCACGCAATCTACAATTATTAGAAAACGGTGTCAAAACAATGACACAGGAAGATTTACGTTGGAAATTATGCCATATTAAAAGTTTAAATTTATTACCAAATGTTCTCGCTAAACAAGCTGCTCGTGAAAACAATTGCTTTGAATCTATTTTACATATAGATGGCATGGTCACAGAAGGCAGCTCTACAAATATATATTTAGTTAAAGATGGAAAAGTTTATACACATCCAGCAACCGAACGTATTTTAAAAGGATGTGTACGTATGCTTGTTGAACGTTTGGCAGTCGACTTAAACATTCCATTTATTGAAAAGTCTTTCACTTTAGAAGATATTAAAACAGCTGATGAAATGTTTTTAACGAGTAGTACATCTGAAGTGATGCCAGTAGTTGAAGTTGATGGTACACAAGTAGCCAACGGTAAACCTGGGCAAGTCACCCGAAAATTGCAAAAAGCGTATGAAGCTGATGCAAATATAACAAAAGACCTCATTAAAGAATCTGTTTAATAATTAATTGAATATATATAATTCTTCTATGAAAAGACGACTCAATAGCAAACAAATATGTGCGTCTTTTCTTTTTTTTTACAAGCGAATTCTTGTAAACACTTTCAGTAACCATTCCAGATAAGTTTTCTTACGTATAGTGATTCTAAATGATCAACAAATAATTAAAAAGGATGATAAACATGAGTTCAAACAAACGTGCCGTCAAAACTGATGACTTTACTCGTTTAAACATATATAGTGATCCACAAGTTTCGCCAACTAAAAACGGTTTTGCCTTCGTCTCAACAATCGTTAATGAAAAGAAAAAATACTCATCGACTATTCATTTTTATAACTTAGAACAAAAACAAACAAACAAATGGACATATACAAATAAAAAAGACCAGCTACCAAAGTTTTCACCATGTGGAAAATATATCGCTTTTCAATCCACGAGAAGTGGCCGGCCACAAATATGGCTCATGCCAACAGATGGTGGTGAAGCAAAACAAATCACAACTTTTACATATGGAGCCATGAATCCACATTGGACGAATGATGGACAATCTATTATTTTCATAGCACCACTTGAACATGATGCAGATGTCGCCACCCAAAAGGAATTATCTGATGAGGAATATAAACAAAAGCAAGAAGAGAAACGGGACAAGCCGTTAATTGTTAATTGCTTAAAATATAAATCAGATGCCCTTGGATTTCATGATGATAAACGCACACAAATTATTATGTATGACATAGAAGAAGAAACATTTACCCAACTAACATCTGGAACTTTTAATCATTACATTGAAGACATTTCACCCGATGGTCAATATGTTTTATTTTCTGGAAATTTACACGAGACCGAAGATCGTGAGCAAAAATCTTATTTATATACGGTCCATACGGCAACGAAAAAAATTACGAAATTAACGAAAGAGGAAGGCGCTTTTGCTCAAGCCAAATACTCGCCAAGTGGTCAATATATCGCTTATATAGGCCATCAATTCGCCTATAAAGGGGCGACATTAACTGAACTTTATATCCTCAATTTAAAAACGAAAGAAAGAACATGTTTAAGTGAAGCATGGGACTTTGCGGTTGGTGACTATATGATTGGTGATACACGACTTGGGTCATCGACAACCGGTCCTGTATGGTCACATGATGAACGAGAAATTTATTTTATCGGCACAAGAAATGGTGCAACAGCCCTTTTAGCTGTTAATTTAAATAAAGAATTAACAACATTATACGAAAATAATGATCACCTATTTGGCTTCTCATACAATGAAGCTGATGAATCATTTATTTTAGGCATTAGTACTCCGACGAATCCAGGTGATTTTTATTTGTTTAATAAAGAGACGAAAGCTATCGAACGTTTAACGAAGGCAAATGAACAATATTTAAATGCAGTCGCTTTAAGCGAACCTGAAGAACTCACGATTACGGCAGAAGATGGTTGGAACATTCAAGGTTGGTTATTAAAACCATACAATTTTACGGATGGCAAAAAATATCCATTCGTTTTAGAAGTTCACGGTGGGCCACATGCGATGTATGGCCAAACATATTTCCATGAAATGCAACTATTAGCTGCTAAAGGTTATGTCGTTCTTTATACGAATCCACGGGGGAGTCATGGTTATGGGCAAAAGTTTGTTGATGCTGTTCGTGGCGATTATGGGGGTAGTGATTATACAGATTTAATGACAGCTGTTGATACGGCTCTTGCAACATATAGTTTTATCGATGAAGATCGCCTCGGTGTCACTGGTGGAAGTTATGGTGGATTTATGACGAACTGGATCGTCGGCCATACGAATCGATTTAAAGCAGCTGTTACACAACGTTCGATATCAAATTGGTTAAGTTTCTATGGTGTCAGTGATATCGGACATTTCTTTACCGAATGGGAGCTAGGCATCGATTTATTAGACGACCCAGAAAAATTATGGGAATTTTCTCCATTAAAATATGCTAAAAATGTTGAAACACCACTGCTCATATTACACGGTGAGCTCGATTATCGTTGCCCGATTGAACAAGCAGAACAACTGTTTATTCAATTGAAAAAACTCGGCAAAAATGTTGAATTTGTTCGCTTCCCAAATGCTAATCATGAGCTAAGTCGTAGTGGAAAACCGAATATGCGTATCGAACGGCTTCATCACATTTGCCGATGGTTTGAACAATATTTATAAGCTTGAATAAAAACCATCCGTTTTTTAAGCGGATGGTTATTTACTGAATATATTTATTTAAAAACTCTTCCAAATGTTCATAGTATGACGCTTCATGTAAGACGATTGCTTCCCCGTGGCTGGCATGAGCAAATAAGTGCATATAAGCATCACTAGCGGTTGCCTCGTACAATTTTTCAGTTAGTTCTGTTGGGACAAATGTATCAGCTTCTCCATGAAAATACAAAATTGGTACGGTCGCTTTTTTAACTTGTTTTAAAGCTGAAGCCTCTTTTAATGAATAATCAGCTTTGAACTTAGTCACAAGCCCAGTTGTATGCAAGATAGGAAAGGCTGGTAAATGAAACATTCGCTTCATTTGATAAGCAAACAAATCATGGACACTCGTATACGGACTATCAGCGACAATCGCTTTTACTTGTTGGGGTAATTTTTCCCCACTCGTCATTAAAACCGTTCCAGCGCCCATTGATAAACCGTGTAAAACGATTTCACTATCTTCCCCAACTTGTTCAATAACTTTTTCAATCCACTGCACAACATCTAAGCGATCATGCCAACCAAACCCGATATAATCACCTTCACTATCACCATGACCTCGGGCATCAGGTATTAAAAGATGATAACCTAAATTTTCATAATAATGCCGACCATATAACCCCATGTCAGAAGCATGACCAAGATAACCATGTGCCATGATTACTACTTTATTTGAGGATTGTTTCGCCGGTAAAAAATACCCTTGTAACGTTAAATCATCAAATGATGTGATTTTCCAAGATTCAAATGACTGATTTTGCACCCAATCACGCCATTCACCTTGTAAAAATACTTCTAAAGCTTCATCAGAAACATCAAGATCATCGTTATCTTGTAGAAAATCTTTCACGTTTCTTGCAATCGCTAAATCATAAAAATAAAAACTTGCAAAAATATTTATAATCAAAAGCAAACTAACAATCACAAAGATCAATTGATAGATTCGTCGCTTTTTCATCTTTGTTACACCTCTTATTTATAGACAACTTGCCTATCTATTATACTCAAAAATCGTCCCCATGAGTATATGATATTAATGGAAAATATTCTATAAGTTGTCTATCAATAACCGGCACACAAGTTTATTTATCTTGTAATTTTTCTAAGTAAGTTTTTAGCACGCGAACCCCAATGACACAATCAGCTAATGATGTCCATTCATCTGGATGATGACTAATACCTGCTTGACTACGGACAAAAAGCATTGCGACAGGCATTTTCAAGCCTAATACCATCGCATCATGACCTGCTCCACTCGGTAAATATAGTGGTTCGATCGCAAACTCTTTTAATGTTTCTGCAAGTAATTGTTGATTTTCTTCGTCAATCGGAATCGGTTTTACCCGTGTGTTTTCCACATGTTGCACTGTTACATCATGTTTGTTAGCAATTGTTTCGCTAGCTGCAACAATACGGTCAATTAATTCATCACGTGTTCGTTCATAAATATCACGAATATCCACATATAACTGTACTTCACCAGGTATGACGTTAACGCCATTTGGTGAAACCTTTAGTTTACCAATCGTTGCGACAGCACTTTCACTGACTTGACTAGGAAGTTCA
>DATGTA010000146.1:0-5093 GCA_035302085.1 Bacillota bacterium | reverse complement strand
ATTAAGTACGCTCATTCAAGCAGAAAAATTACGAGCTGTTCCATGGGAGCTTTTACAGAGAAACTTAAAAAATGTTATCGTAATTGTGCAGTTGAACGATGGACACGTTTATACGCTGTTATTAGAACAAGAAATTGTTGCTGCGAGTCATTATTTACAAGCACATGTGGAGCATTTTACGGATGTTTACTTAGGGATCGATGCCACATTTTTAACGAAACAACCGATCGTTTACAAAAATTTACATCATTTAATCGATAATATTACTATTCCGCTTGTGGCGATTCATGATGTCGTTTATTTAAAAGAAACAGATTATTTAGCTTATGAATGTTTACAAGCGATGAAAGTTGGACGGCGTTGGGCGATTCCTGAAAAAATTGCTAGTGATGGACGTTATTTACAATCAAGCGAACAAATAGTTGCTGCCCATACGCAGTTTTTTCCTGAAGCGGTTAAACGGACAGCGGAAATTGTCAAAAAATGTCATGTAAGCCTTAATTTTCATCAACAATTATTACCGTCTTACCCAGTGCCAGACAATATTTCGGCTAGTCAATATTTAAAAAACATTTGTCAGGAAAACATGGAAAGTAAATACTCATTAATCACTGAAGAAATGACTGAACGGTTAACATACGAATTATCGGTCATTGAGCAAATGGCGTTTAGTGATTATTTTTTAATCGTTTGGGATTTCGTTAAATTCGCTAAAGAAAAAGGTATATCAGTTGGCCCGGGACGTGGGTCTGCCGCAGGGTCATTTGTTGCTTATTTATTAGGGATTACTAATGTCGATCCATTAGCTTATGATTTATTGTTTGAACGGTTTTTAAACCCAGAACGTGAGTCGATGCCTGATATTGATATTGATTTTGCGGATCATCGCCGGGATGAAGTGATTCAATATGTTAGGGAGAAGTACGGTCAAGAACATGTGGCACAAATTATTACCTTTGGCACATTTGGGACACGTTCAGTGTTGCGAGAGCTGTTTAAAACGCTCGGAACATCACAACAAGATGTTTATTTTATTTTAAATCAAATACCTGCACAAACGACAATGTCTCTTAAACAATCGGTTTTGGCCTCTGATCAGTTAAAACAGTATATTCAACAATCACATGAGCTGCGCTTACTTTTTAAAATAGCTCATACATTAGAAGGATTACCGCGTCATGCTTCAACACATGCAGCTGGAGTTATTATTAGTGATGAACGATTGCCCCGTGTGATCCCGCTAACGATTGGAGCCAATGAAACATATATGACCCAGTATGCGATGGACGAACTAGAAGCTCTTGGATTGTTAAAAATTGATTTTTTAGGATTAAGAAATTTATCATTAATTGAACGTATGGTGACATCCATTCAAAGAAGAGGCAAAAATAAAGCACATTTCTCGCTAGAAAACATCCCCGAAGATGATGCGAAAACATTTGCCCTTTTACAAAATGGACAAACTGATGGGGTATTCCAATTAGAATCAGCCGGGATGAAAGATGTTTTACGCAAGTTAAAGCCGACATCACTCGAAGATATCGTCGCGGTTAATGCACTTTACCGACCAGGCCCAATGGAATATATTTCGACATTTATTCAAAGAAAACATGGTCAAGAACAAACAACTTATTTGCATGAACAAATGGCACCGATCTTAGCTTCAACGTATGGTGTTTTAGTTTATCAAGAACAAATGATGCAAATTGTGCATCATTTTGCTGGGTTCTCACTCGGTGAAGCAGATATTTTTCGACGGGCATTAAGTTCAAAAAATAAATCCAACATCGCTCATCAAAAGGATTTGTTTATTGCAGGTTGTGAACAAGAAGGTTTTTCGGTGACTGAAGCAGAAGAAATTTTTCATTGGCTTTTAAAATTTTCCAATTATAGCTTTAACCGAAGTCATGCGGTTGCTTATAGTAAAATATCTTATCAATTAGCATATTTAAAAGCTCATTACCCTGAACATTTTTTTGCTGAATTGTTAACATCAGCGGTAAATAGCGAAAAACGACTGAATCAATATGTGATGGATATGCGGCAATTAGCGATTACTCTTTTGCCACCAGCGATCAATCGAAGTTACGGTCGATTTAGTGTTGAAGATGGAAAAATCCGAATGGGTTTATTATCAATCAAAGGTATTGGATATCAAGTGATGCGAGAAATTATCGATAAGCGCCGAGAGGGACCGTTTAAAAGTTTATTTGATTTTTGTTTACGCATATCTTTAAAGATTGTCAATCGACAAACAATCGAACATTTAATTTTAGTCGGTGCCTTTAATGAATTTTCGAAAAACAGAGCGAGTTTACTCGCAACATTGGATCAAGCGATCGACCAAGCAGAGTTATTTAAAGAGTTTCAAGAACAGCCGAGCTTATTTGCCGATCAGTTTGATTTTACCGAGAGCTATGTTTCACGGAAAGATTTTACGTTAATGGAAAAATTATCCTTTGAACGTGAATACCTTGGGATGTATGTCTCAAGTCACCCGTTAGCTAATCAACGCGATTCGTTAGCCGATAGTGGTTACGATACACTACTAGAAGCGTCTGAGCGGGTGGGACAACGCTCGCTAAAAAGTGTTGTGATGATCCAGGAAGTTCGTGTGATTCGCACACGCAGGGGTGATCAAATGGCCTTTTTACAACTAAGTGATGAATTTTCTGAAATGGATGCCGTTGTTTTCCCTGATCTCTTTCAAAAGGTACAACATTGGCTCAAAGAAGAGATGTTTGTTAAAGTTAAGGGAAAAATAGAAACACGTCATCATAAACTACAATTTGTCATTCAAGGGATGGAACCTTTTAATGTAAGCTCATCAACTCAAGCAAATGAACAGCTGTTTATTAAAATTACATCTCTTTCTCATGCAGAGGCTTTAGCAATCATTCAACGAGTGGCGAATAAATATCCAGGAACAACACCTGTTTTTGTTTATGTGGCGAGTGAAAAGCAAACTTATAAGTTACAAGATTCTTATCAACTTGATACTCAAGAAGCGTGCGTCCAATTATTGCAACATGAATTTGGTCAAGCAAATGTCGTTTTGAAAAAATGGTTGGGTTAACTTTACACGAAGTGATCATTTGTTATAATTAAATAGTTATCAACGTTGAAATTAACTTATAGTCGCTTGCTACAATGATACATAAAGGAGTGTGTAACAGTCATGTCAAAGTTACGTAACGATGCTTTACATATCCATCGAAAACATCAAGGGAAATTAACGATACAATCGAAAATACCTGTGAAAAATGAAAATGATTTAAGCTTAGCTTATTCACCAGGTGTTGCTGAACCGTGTAAGGAAATATATGAACGACCAGAAAAAGTTTATGATTATACGATGAAAGGAAATATGGTTGCTGTCGTTACCGATGGATCAGCGGTATTAGGATTAGGAAATATCGGTCCTAAAGCCGCTTTGCCAGTGATGGAAGGAAAATCTGTTTTATTCAAAAGTTTTGCGGGCGTCGATTCATTTCCGATTTGTTTGAATACGAATGATGTCGATGAGATTATTCAAACGGTTAAGTTGTTGGAGCCGACATTTGGTGGGATTAATTTAGAAGATATTGCGGCACCAAATTGTTTCAAAATTGAAGAACGGCTTAAACGAGAAATGAATATTCCTATTTTCCATGATGATCAACATGGAACAGCAATCGTTACGGTTGCCGGTTTATTAAACGCTTTAAAACTTGTCGATAAAACGTTAGCGACGATAAAAGTTGTTATTAATGGAGCCGGTGCAGCGGGTATAGCCATCATTAAATTGCTGCAAAGTTGTGGTGTACAAAATATCGTTTTAAGTGATTCAAAAGGTGCTATTTATGAGGGACGTCGTGAAGGGATGAACGAAATTAAAGAAGAAATTGCTAAAACGACAAATCTTGACCATAAAAAAGGTTCACTAGAAACAATCATCGAAGGTGCAGATGTTTTTATTGGTGTTTCTATCGGGAATATTTTAACGGAGTCAATGATAAAATCAATGAATGATGATCCGATTATTTTCGCCATGGCAAATCCTGACCCGGAAGTTTTACCAGATGTAGCAAAACGTGCGGGGGCCAGAGTGATTGGAACCGGTCGTTCGGATTATCCAAACCAAGTGAACAATGTGTTAGCATTCCCTGGTATTTTTCGTGGTGCTTTAGACGTTCGTGCCACACGTATTAACGATCAGATGAAAATTGCTGCTGCACAGGCGATTGCTGAGTTGATTAGCCCAAGTGATTTGAATGAAGATTATGTAATTCCCGGACCATTTGATCCTCGTGTCGCTCCAGCTGTTGCCGCAAGTGTTGCACAAGTAGCTATAGAAACAGGTGTGGCACGTGTGAACATTTCACCAACAGAAGTGGCGAAAAGAACGAAGGAACTTATTGACTTAAATAAACAATAGTACCATTATTTGCTATAATAGATAAATCAGTCAATTAGACGAGAAAAGGAGGGGTAACCTTGCTTCGAGAAATATTTGGGCGCCGGAGAAAAAAAGGTGATAAACCGAATGAACAATCAAAAGCTGAGGTACCTGAAGGCTTAATGCACAAATGTACAGGCTGCCATAAAATTTATTATCGGAAAGAAATGAAAAATAACTTATATATTTGTCCAAACTGTGACTATCACGAACCAATGTATGCTTGGAGGCGGATTGATAGTTTATTTGATCCTGATAGTTTTATCGAATGGGATAAACATTTACAAACGAGTAATCCACTTAATTTTCCCGATTATGAAGAAAAATTAGCGGGCGATCAGAAGAAAACAAAACTCAATGAAGCCGTTGTTACGGGTAAAGGGACGATCGCTGGATATATGACTGCATTTGCCGTCATGGATGCTCGATTTCGTATGGGAAGTATGGGCTCTGTCGTTGGCGAAAAAATTGCCCGAGCTATCGAACGTGCAAAAGACGAAGCGATTCCATTTATTATTTTTACCGCTTCAGGTGGGGCTCGCATGCAAGAAGGTGTTTTAAGTTTAATGCAAATGACAAAAACTTCGATGGCGATCGAACGTTTTTCAGAAAATGGTGGATTAATGGTATCTGTTATGACCCACCCGACAACAGG
>DATGTA010000145.1:0-2403 GCA_035302085.1 Bacillota bacterium | reverse complement strand
TTTTCTTATTGTTTATTTGCTATCGTTAAATTGGGTTTATTCTTCGATGACGTGTACATTAATCGTGCCTGTGACATCTTGATGTAATTTTACAGGTACTTTACGATGACCTAAAGAACGAATCGGCTCATCTAACTCAATTTTGCGGCGATCAATTTTATGATTATGTTTCTTTTTTAACTCATCGGCAATTTGTTTATTCGTAATCGAACCGAACAATCGCCCACCATCACCAGCTTTTGCTTTTAATTCAACGGTCAGTTCGCTTAACGTTTCTTTCAATTGAACGGCTTCTTGCTTTTCTGCCTCTGCTTTTTCTGCTTCCCGCCGTTTTTGGGCTTCTAAAGCACGTAAGTTCCCTTTTGTTGCTTCTTTCGCTAAGTTATTTTTAAATAAATAGTTACGCGCATAACCAGCCGAAACTTTCACAACATCGCCTTTTTTCCCTTGACCTTTCACATCTTGCAATAAAATCACTTTCATGATTCATCTCTCCCTATAAAATATTGTTCCAATATGAGTAATAAATGTTCTTTCGTTGCTGCAATTGTTGAATCTTCTATTTGGGCAGCAGCATTTGTTAAATGACCGCCCCCACCCATTTTTTCCATTAAAATTTGTACATTTACATCACCCAACGAACGTGCACTAATACCAATTTGCTCATCATTACGTTTAGAAATAACGAATGAAGCTGTAATGCCGTTCATCGTTAGTAATGTATCTGCTGTTTGAGCAATTAGCACATTATCATAAACTTCAGTTTCCTCAGCGACTGCAATCGCTATTTTTTCATAATAAAGTTCCGCCCGCTCGATCAATTTACCTCGCTTAATATAATGATTAATATCTTCTTTCATAAAACGTTGCACTAAAACGGTGTCTGCACCATTTGACCGTAAATATGAAGCGGCATCAAATGTTCGTGAACCTGTTCTTAAGGAAAAACTTTTTGTATCGACGATAATTCCCGCTAATAATGCGGTTGCTTCGATCGCTTTTAGCTTTAATTTTTTCGGTTGATATTCAAGCAGCTCTGTCACAAGCTCAGATGTTGAAGAAGCATACGGTTCCATATATACGAGTGTTGGGTCATCGATAAAATCTTCACTCCGTCGATGATGATCAATCACAACTTTATATGGTGATTTACTTAACAGTCGCTCATTCGGTAAAAGCGATGGTTTATGGGTGTCAACGATCACGATTAAACTGCGATTTGTTACAATTTCATCCGCATCATCTGGTGTAATAAAGTATTGCCAGACAGATGATTCTTCTTTTATAGCTTCAATAATTCGGTGCATACCCGGATTTAAATCATCTGGATCAAAAACGACATACCCTTCAACATCATTCGCTTGGGCAATATTTAAAATACCTATCGCTGCTCCGATTGAGTCCATATCTGGTGATTTATGACCCATTATAATGACTTGATCACTTTCTTTAACAAGATCTTTTAAGGCATGGGAAATCACCCGAGCTCTGACACGTGTTCGTTTTTCCATCGGGTTCGTTTTCCCACCAAAAAAGCGAACTTTTCCTGAATCATCTTTAATAACGACTTGATCCCCGCCGCGACCGAGAGCTAAGTCTAAGCTCGACTGGGCAAGCTCACCTAATGTTCGCAAGGGTACACTACCACAGCCAATCCCTAAACTTAATGTCACCGGATTACGTTGTTCATCATCCCCTGTAAGTTCTCGGACATCATCTAAAATACTAAACCTTGTTTTTTCCAATGATGTTAAAACTTTATTTGTACCAACAGCTAAAAATCTATCTTGTGACGTTCGTTTTAAATATAATCCGTAGTGTAATGCCCACTCATTCAATGTAGATGTAACTTCAGAATTTAATTGACTTTTCAATGAATCATCCATATTACGGGTAATTTCTTCATAATTATCTAAATAAATAATGGCTAAAACGGTTTGTTCTTCATCATATAATTGCTTGATATGGTGCTCACTCGTGCGATCGAAAAGATACAGCAATCTTTCCGAATGTTTAATTTCAACACGAAACATATAACCCGAAAGATCGATCCATGTTTCACTTTCTTCTCGTTCAATAAGTTCAATAAGTTCCTCGGACAACGTTGATAACGATTGACCAACTAATGTGTCTGATTCCCCAAATTGATGAATATAAGGATTTGACCATTCAATATGATAATTTTCATCAAATAAGATAATACCAATAGGCATTTCTAAAAGAGCTTCCTCACCTACACGCTTAATCCGATGTGATAATGTTGCCACATAACTTTCGACATCATGATAAAACCCTGTTTCTCTTCGAACCGTAATATATAATGATACGATCCATACAACAGTTAATATAGTAGCGATCATCCATTGAAAGTAAAATAACATAGCAAGCATCACAAAAGACAAT
>DATGTA010000144.1:0-4508 GCA_035302085.1 Bacillota bacterium | reverse complement strand
CATACAAGTCTTCCATAACATATTTACCACTTGGTTTTAGATCAGCAATATGAGGAACTTGTTGTTGCAAGCGGTTAAAGTCATCGATCGTTAAATCAACATCTAATGCATGGGCCATTGCGAGTAAATGGAGGACCGCATTCGTTGACCCACCTAAAGCCATAACAACAGTAATCGCATTTTCAAAGGCTTCTTTTGTCATAATATCTTTCGGGTAAATACCTTTTTCAAGTAAACGATAGACCGCTTTTCCAGCTTCTTCACATTCTTCGGCTTTTTCTTCCGATGTTGCTGGTTTAGAAGCATTTCCTGGCAAACTCATACCCATTGCCTCGATAGCCGATGCCATTGTATTGGCTGTATACATGCCACCACATGAACCCGCTCCTGGACAGGCATGACATTCAATACGTGTCAGTTGATCTAAAGATATGTCGCCTTTATTATATTGGCCAACACCTTCAAAAACAGACACTAAATCGATATCTTCACCATCAAGTTTTCCGGGACGAATCGTTCCCCCATAAACAAAAATTGCTGGAACTTTAGAGCGTGCAATGGCGATCATACATCCTGGCATGTTTTTATCACACCCACCAATGGTTACAAGCGCATCTAAGTTCTCGGCCCCGACAACTGTTTCAATCGAATCAGCAATTAAATCACGGCTTGGTAGTGAATAGCGCATCCCATCTGTTCCCATTGAAATTCCATCAGATACTGTAATTGTATTAAAAATCATCGGAGCGCCACCAGCATCACGAGCCCCTTGCTTCGCTCGCTTTGCTAATCCATCAATATGTACGTTACATGGTGTAACCTCACTCCAAGTACTCGCAATACCTACCATAGGTTTTTCAAAATCTTCATCAGTAAATCCGACCGCTCGTAGCATCGCACGGTTTGGTGCACGAACAGGCCCATCAAACACTTGACTATTAATCCGTAAGTCTTTTGACATCTTTTCTTTCACCCCTCTATATAAAGATTATTATAAGAGCATTAAGCAAATAGTTCAATCTTTTTATTATTTTTCTAATTTAAATTTTTAGTAAATTTACGTATTAAAAAATGGGAAAAGTTCATGAAACTTCCTTTCCCATTTTGAAAACTATTCTTCTTTCGCTCTTTTTGCTTGACGGGCAGCTTTTTCTCGTTCACTTTGGTTTAGTAATTGTTTACGTAGACGGATTGCCTTCGGTGTCACTTCACAATATTCATCATCACTAATATATTGTAAAGCTTCTTCAAGTGACATTTTTTTCGTATGGCGAATAAACTCTGATTGATCTTTATGGGCTGAACGCATATTTGTTAAATGCTTTTCTCGAATAATATTAACTGTTAAATCTGTCTCCCGGTTATGTTCGCCAACGATCATCCCACCGTAAACTTCATCACCAGGCTCAACAAAAATTGTTCCCCGATCTTCAAGTTGTAAAATACTATACATTGTCGCTTGGCCCGCTTCTCTTGCCACAAGTACTCCTTGACGTCGTCCACCAATATAACCTTTGACAACCGGCTCATAACCATCAAATGAATGATTTAAAATACCATAGCCACGTGTTTGGGATAGAAATTCAGTTGCGTAACCGAGCAACCCTCGTGAGGGCACTCGAAAAATAAGTCGCACTTGACCATTTCCATGGTTAATCATATCAACCATTTCACCTTTACGTTCCCCGAGTGATTCCATAACTGCACCAGTGTACTCTTCAGGAACATCAATTTGGACACGTTCGACAGGCTCATGCTTAACGCCATCAATTTCTTTAACAATGACTTGTGGTTTTGATACTTGCAATTCATAACCTTCACGACGCATGTTTTCAATTAAAATGGATAAATGTAATTCCCCACGACCGGAAACAATCCAAGCATCAGGTGTATCTGTCGGATCGACCCTTAAACTAACATCTGTTTCTAATTCTTTCGCTAAACGTTCTCTTAGATTACGCGAAGTTAAATATTTTCCATCTTTTCCAGCAAACGGACTATTGTTGATTAAAAACGTCATTTGCAATGTTGGTTCATCAATTCGCAATAATGGCAATGGGTCTGGATGATCCTTTAGACAAATCGTTTCACCAATATTTATATTTTCAATCCCTGTAATCGCAACAATATCTCCTGCTTGAGCTTTTTTTATTTCTTTTCGTTGTAAACCGAAAAAGCCAAACAATTTAGTAATGCGAAATGACTGTTGTTCACCATCCTGCTTAATGACGACGACTTCTTGACCGACTTTCATCTCGCCACGAAAGATTCGTCCGATCCCAATTCGGCCTAAATAATCGCTATAATCAAGTAAAGTGACTTGAAATTGCAGGGGTCCCGTATGATCAAATGTTGGGGCGGGAATATGGTTAACGATCGTTTCAAAAACAGGATCCATCGTTTCCGCTTGCTCATCAGGTGTTAAACTAGACGTTCCATTTAATGCGGACGTATAAATAACGGGAAATTCAATTTGCTCATCATCTGCCCCTAATTCGATGAAAAGCTCTAACACTTCATCAACGACTTCGTCTGGACGTGCATTTGGTCGATCAATTTTATTCACAACAACAACTGGTGTTAGTCGTTGTTCTAATGCTTTTTGTAAAACAAATCGTGTTTGTGGCATTGTTCCTTCAAACGCATCAACGACGAGTAAAACGCCATCAACCATTTTCATAATCCGTTCAACTTCACCGCCAAAATCAGCGTGCCCCGGAGTATCTAATATATTAATCGTTGTATCATTAAATGTGACTGCCGTATTTTTAGCTAAAATTGTGATGCCACGTTCGCGTTCAAGTTCATCCGAATCCATCGCCCGTTCATCAACCTGTTCATGAGCAGCAAATGTTCCGGAGTATTTTAACAGTTGATCAACGAGTGTCGTTTTCCCATGATCAACATGTGCAATAATCGCTACATTACGTACATCTTCTCTTAATTGCATCATTTTTACGCTCCTCTAAAATAATAAAGATGTCCTCAACGTACGTATTATACCATATATCGCTAATTTCGTTGTGAACATTGATTAAGAACGAAACTCATCATGTAACGGTTTAAAGTAACACACTTTCTAAGTTACATTTTTATCATGACTATAAAATCATTTATTTTTTTCAAAAATTTAAATAGATAACAAGGATTTTATGATTTTTTGTCGAATGTATATGTTAAGAAGAAAAGTGTCATAAAATAATTTGCGGTATGAATTTTTCCAAGTGCAAATTTATCTCATAACATTCAATGTTTTGGAATGAATTCATATATTTATTTACAAAGGAGGAGTTAAATGATTTGTCAAGCTTGTGGTGTAGAAAGCGCACCGGGTAAATTTTGCTCAAACTGTGGCGCTGAACTACCAGTCGCCGAATATGAGCAGCCAGTCGATGATGTGAATGAATATGAACAGCCTGTTCAAGATACAGGTGGTTATGAACAACAAGATTTAGATGCTGAGCAATATGAGCAACCGATGCAAGAGACAGACAATTTTGAACAAGCACCCTATCAAGATGATGCTGTTTCAGATCAAACGTATGAAGAACCACCAGCAGATCCAGTTAATGACTTATTTGCAGAAGGTGAAACTGAGACAGCTGCAACCGACGATCTTTTTGCGGACGGTAGCGGTGGAGAAGCTACGACTGACGCTACAGATAATGAATTTGTTGATAAAACGAAAGAAGCCGCTTCTAATTTCGGTAATTTCTTTGTTAATTACTTAAAAGCACCGACGAACGCTATTAACGTGACAAAAGATCAATTAATATCAAGTATCATTACAATTACTATTTTTTCACTGATCATTTCACTTAATATTTACTTTAGTTATCGTAAAATAGCTTCATTTATGGATCAAGGGGCTTTTGTTGACGGGTTTTTATTACCGCTTGTAAATGTCATTATACTTTTCGCTGTCGCTATTGCGATTACTTTTGCGGGTATATCACTAACCCATCAGAGCAATTCGTTTATGGATACGGTCGCTAAATTCGGTGCATTTGCTGTTCCATTTTTAGTTTTTTATTTCCTAGCCTTTATTATTTCATTTATGGGATTAACGAGAGTCTTTCTCATTGTCGCATTAACAAGTATTATTGGGGCCATTATCGTTGTGCCAGCCATACTAATTCTAGACAAACCTTCAAAACGGTTCGACTCTGTCTTTGTTTTGATAGGTGTAACGTTAGTTAATTTAATTGCGCTAAGCTCTATCATTTCGGCTTTTATTAATAATCTTATAGGCGGTATGCTTGGCGGCTTTATGGGTGGCTTTTAAACGTAAAAATTAAGCTCATAACGACAGCAAATGAAGTGATTTGCTAAAGTTATGAGCTTTTTTTATAATGCTTAGTTATTCGTCCTCCCACTCAAACGTTTGTTCATCCATATCTGCATGACGTTGACATTTGTCAGCTTCTGGAAGGGCTAATAATCGTTCATATTCAATCGCTGTACCACAAATCGTGCAAACACCATATGTTCCTTCTTCAATCGCATAC